>SIBF01000090.1 GCA_009695275.1 Pedosphaera sp.
ACAACAAGATTCAAAGCCTGGTGAAAAAAGCCTATGGGTATCGTAACCCGGAACGATTCAAGACCGACATCTTCTTCCATCTCGGCGGCCTCAACCTCTACCCCGTTCCCCAATGAAAATCCCAACGCTAAACTTCCAAGAACCTAAAATGGTTCGCTTCAGGAGTCGTGCAAGGCTGCCTGATGGGTCTGCTTGTATTCTTCGTTTACAAACCGCTCGCACGCGACTCAAAGACCAGCGCAATTCGGAATTAAATAATAGGGCTATCCAGTTGACTCTTGTGGCCTGCAAATTGCCCCAACCGGTGGGGTGTTTAAGGGCAAACTGGCTACCAGCCGTTGCGTCACAAGAGTCAAGTGCATAGGCCTATTAAATAAACAGGCAACGCAGTCGCATTCAGCACTCACTCATCCTTCATTACCTTGTCGTAAACATAATATCCGATGACATCGCCTGCCCCCACATCGCCCGAACAATGGACAGCCGTTGACCGCTATTTCTGCGATCTGCTTCTCGCGCCCGACCCAACATTGGACGCCGTCCTGATTGCAAGTTCCGAATCCGGCCTTCCCGCGATCAACGTCGCACCCAATCAAGGGAAGCTCCTGCACTTGCTCGCGCGAATCCACCGGGCACGCACCATTCTGGAGCTGGGCACGCTCGGTGGCTACAGCACCATTTGGCTCGCACGGGCACTGCCCGCCGACGGCCATCTCATCACGCTGGAGGCGGACCCGAAACATGCTGAAGTTGCGCGCGCCAATTTCGCCCGCGCTGGTGTTAAATCACTTGTTGAGTTGCGTCTCGGTAAAGCACTGGAAACACTGCCCCAGCTTGTCGCGGAAGGGTGTGGCCCGTTTGACTTGATTTTCATCGATGCCGACAAGCCGAATTATCCCGAGTATTTCCAATGGGCTCTCAAACTCTCCCGCATGGGCACGGTGATTATTGCCGACAATGTGGTTCGCAAGGGAGCGGTGCTCGATCCCGCCAGCACTGATGCAAACGTCCAGGGAGCACGCCGCTTCAATGAAATGCTCGCTGCGGAACCACGCGTGAGCGCCACGGCGATTCAAACCGTCGGCAGCAAAGGTCATGACGGTTTCGCCATCGCAATCGTCGTCGTGGACCCGAAGCGATGAATTTACGAATCCAGCTTGCAACATGCCTGCTCGCGCTGTCGTGCTTGTGCTTACGCGGAGCAGAATATCAGCAGGAACGCAATTGGACCATCAGCGGACCCGGCGGCCTCTTTGGCATTTACATGCTGAGTTACGATCCACCGCCTCATTCAACAGACTCGTCACCAATCTCACCCATACACTTTGTGCATCTGTATTTCGGGCCGCTCGGTACAACGCGCACTCATCTCGGCGGTGAGCGGCATGAAACGAACTCGCAAACGTCAGTCGCACTGTTGTTCGCCTTGGGTGTTTGCACAGTGGTCGCTTGGGCGCATCGGCGGCGAAGTACAGGATGAACAAAGTCATCTACGCCGAAACCACTCGTCTCGACTGCACATGGGATCCACGCTGGTTGGCTGAGTAGAACTCTCAATCGCCAACAAAGCGATCCCTCCGGCAGAAACTGAGGGGAATCCTCATTTGCCGTCCGGACCAACACTTCCCGATCGCTTCCACCGCGTCCATTGAACCAGGGAGCTTGAAGCGGCCTGAAAGGTCGAGTTCCAAAGATCGAATGCCAGAAACCTCTTGGCGTCGCCCCGGCTCTCAATACAGTTCAACAGATGCGTCCGGGCCTTGCTCTGTGCGGCTACTTTTGCTTCATCTTTCTTGGTGGAGCGCTGCTGGCTCCTTGGATTCACAAGCTGATCGGTCTTGCAAACACGGTTTCCCCCCTGTTCCAAGCTCTCGCCAACCAGCCCTTTCACCGCTTTGTGAGCCGGGCTTTTATCGTGCTTGGTATTATCGGGCTATGGCCCTTCCTGCGAAGCCTGGCCATACTTTCCTGGGAGGATGTTGGACTTAAACGCACCGGCAGCGGATTGCGTGATTTCGCACGCGGGCTTGGACTCGGCTTCCTCTCCTTATTGATCGTCGTCCTCGCGACCTGGGTTGCGGGAGCGCGTGTGTTCAATCCGGATATCTCTTTGGCACAGCTTGTGAAACATCTGACGAATGCCGCTCTTGCTGCCGCCGTGGTTGCGGGGATCGAGGAGATCTTTTTCCGTGGCGCCATCTTTGGAGCACTGCGTCGGAGTTATTCCTGGAAAGCGAGCCTGCTAGGGAGCAGTGCGATCTACGCTCTCCTTCACTTCTTTGAACGGCCGGCCCTTCCACTATCAATTGAGTGGCACAGCGGCTTGACCACGCTGGCCAGCATGTCCGCCGGCCTGGTTGATCTGCCACGACTGATCCCCGGGTTTCTCACACTCACCATGGCCGGTTGCATTCTGGGTCTGGCATATCAACGCACGGGTTCACTCATGTTTTCGATCGGACTTCATGCCGGGTGGATTTTCTGGCTGAAGTCATACGGCTTTCTCACGCGTGAGGAGGCCGGAACATCCGCATGGTTCTGGGGCTCATCCAAACTGATCGATGGTTGGGTGGCGTTCGTGATCCTGTGCGCAGTCCTCCTGAGTCTGCTTCGCTGGCTCAAGCCATCGCCTGAATGCTCGATCCGAGTTCCTTCAACGTGACACCAACAAAATGGTGACGACCGCGGCTCAATTTCTTTCACGGGCGGCTGAGGCCACGCTGTCATTGATCTACCCCAACGCATGCCAGATTTGCGGCGTGGGACGCGCCACTGTCGATGAGGGTTATGTGTGCGCGCAATGCTGGCGGCGGCCCGGTGCCATCAAGTTCATCGTCGAGCCTTACTGCAAGCGGTGCGGACTTCAATTCGAGGGAGCCATCACCACGACATTCGAGTGTGGAAACTGCCGCGAGATGAAGCTCCACTTCGAGTGGGCACGCGCTGCCGTCGCTGCCGATGGGCTCGTGCGCGAGGTAATTCACCGTTACAAATACCACCGAGCCGTCTGGTTCGAGCCTTTCCTCGCGAATCTGCTTGTTCGTCAAGCCGCCTCAACGCTTGCTCCGGCGGATTGGGACTGGATCGTTCCAGTACCCTTGCATCCGTTGAAATACAGGGAACGGGAGTTCAACCAAGCCCAGCGCCTTGCGCAACGACTCGCAGCCACCACCGGCATCGCAGTAAACGCACGCCTTCTCAAGCGCAGCGTCGCCACGCACACACAGGCATTGTTGACTCGCGCGAATCGCGCCGAGAACGTCCGCCGCGCTTTTTCCTTGTGCAGGAGGATGGATCTTGAGGGCAAAAGAATCATCATCCTCGATGACGTGCTCACCACGGGTGCCACAACCAACGCCTGCGCGGAAGTTCTCCGCCGCGCCGGCGCCACACGTGTCGTCGTTTGGACAGTTGCTCGCGGCCTGTGAACCCGCTACGGTCTTCCTCATCCGTATGGTTGCTGAAAACTTTTCGATTGAAATGAAGCGGCAAAGTGTCGCACCAAGGCCGCTCCTCGGACTGGCTTCAGCATCACCCCCTCACTGACATGCCCACTCAATTCTCCAAGAAGAAGGTTGCCATCCCTGCGGCGAATTCGTCCGCCGGCAAATCCACGACATCTCCCACCTCTTTCAAAAAACCAAGGATCGGCTCCGCCAAATCCAGGAAACGCGACATCCCCGAGGGTGTCTGGACCAAGTGCCCAAAATGCACGACACTGCTCATCGACAAGGAACTGGATGCCAACCTGAAGGTCTGCCCACGTTGCGCCTTCCACTTTACCATCGGCGCGCGGGAACGAATTCACTCACTCGTCGAAACCTGCTCATTTCAAGAAATGGACGCGGACATGCTCAGCGTGGACGTCCTCGGTTTCACTGGAGTGGCGGCTTACACGGACAAACTCGATGAGTATCAAAAGTCAACCGGCCTGAAGGACGCGGTTATCACAGGCATCGGCCAGATTTCCAAACATCGGGTCGCGCTCGGTGTCATGGATTTCGCTTTTCTCGGCGGCTCAATGGGCTCGGTGGTCGGGGAGAAACTCACACGTCTCATCGAAACAGCCACCGAAAAAAGTCTTCCCATTCTCATCATTTCAGCCAGCGGCGGCGCTCGAATGTACGAAGGCATGTGCAGCCTCATGCAAATGGCCAAAACCTGCGGAGCCCTGGCTTACCACGCAAAAAGCAAATTTCCATACATCAGCGTCCTGACCAATCCGACGACCGCCGGAGTGATGGCAAGCTATGCCACCGTCGGCGATCTGATCATCGCGGAACCCGGAGCCATGATCGGGTTTGCCGGACCGCGCGTCATCAAGGACACCACGCAGTCCGAACTCCCGGCAGGATTTCAGACCGCCGAATTCCTTCTTGAACGCGGACTGGTTGACGCCATCGTGGCCCGCCGGGATATGAAGGAACGGTTGAGTTCATACCTCGATTTCCTCATGGAAGGGGTCCGGCAGCGGACGGCGGGTTGAGCGAGTTGCACGTGAAGTCGCTCCTCGTCCTTGGAATTCGCTCCCTCGCGCTGCTGGGATTCGCAGTTGCGGCTTCCTCCGCCCCCGGTGTGACGAAAGTGGTGGCCACTTCAGATCGCATCGTCGTCAGCGGAGATTCAACGCCGGAGCCATCGACCCTTGTTGAAATCAACCCCGGCCCCGCCAACTCCACACCCGGGACAAGTGCGTCCGTCGCTCAGATCGGTCGCACCAACCGCTTTCAGCTCGAACTCCCGCGCTTCGATGCCAATCGTGACCGGCTCTATTCTGGATTCGTGCTTCTTCGAACCAACGCGAGCAGCAATGCATCACTCGTCGGTAGCGTTCACTTCGTCGAAGACATGGAGGATGTATCCAAATCCACCGAATCTTTTCCAAACGCTGCCAGCAAGAAGGGGCTGCAAGTTCAGATGGTTGATGATGCGCTCGCGCTCGGCATCAAGCATGCCGCCATCAACGTTAATCTCACCCAACTGCCCGACCTCTCAGCCCAACCATCCAGCACCGTTTTGAAAGCTGACGGAGAATCGCTCCGTTTCAACGTCTCCTACCTGGATCACCTGGATCGCCAGATCAAACCTCTCTCCGATGCCGGAGTGCTCGTCTCCCTCATCCTGCTGACCTACGAGTCCGGCGATCCAGCCCTCAACAAGGTCATGCTTCATCCAAAGTACGATCGACGAGCACCCAACCACCTCGGAGCATTCAACACCGTTACGCCCGAAGGAGTGAAATGGTTCAAAGCATGCATCGAATTGGTCGCCGAACGTTATTCCCGGCTTGATCGAAAACACGGTCGTGCCGTCAATTTCATTGTCGGCAACGAAGTAAACTCCCATTGGTACTGGGCTAACATGGGGCCGGTCAGCATGGAAGAGTTCGCCCTCGATTACCTGACTGCCTTGCGCCTCTGCCACACTGCCGTGAGGAAATTCTCCGCTTCATGCAGGGTTTACGTTTCACTCGAACACCATTGGGGAATCCGTTATGACCGCGATTCGAACAGGAGCTTCGAAGGCCGCCGGTTCATTGATTATTTCGCCCGCGCCGCTCGCGTCGGCGGGGATTTCGACTGGCATGTCGCCTACCATCCCTATCCGGAAAACTTGTTCGACTGCCGCTTCTGGAACGACAAGACCGCTCTTAAAAACCCGGACACACCGCGCATCACCTTCAAGAACATTGAAGTTCTCGTTGATTACTTCCGCAGGCCGGAACTTCTGTTTCGTGGCCAGCCGAGAAGGATCATCCTTTCCGAACAAGGTTTTCATTCACCTCTGACTCCCGAAGGTGAAGCTCTCCAAGCCGCCGCTTATTGCCTCGCCTGGAACAAGGTCTCCCGGCTCGACGGCATCGATTCCTTCATTCTGCATCGCCACGTAGATCACGGAAACGAAGGTGGATTGAATCTCGGCCTGTGGGCCCGCAATCCCGCCGGCTCGAACCCCGCTGAACCGGTTCGTCGTAAACCACTCTACGAAGTATTCCGCGCCGCCGACACGTCTGAATGGGAAAAAGCCTTCCGCTTCGCGCTGCCAATTGTGGAACTCCAATCCTGGCCAGAACAGTTTCACCCCAACCACGCTTCGGATGAGAACGATGCCCGCTCAGGGAATCAATGATGGGGTTCGGCAGAAGCCGCACCCGCCGAAACGGAATGATGGCGTTCAGCCGGAGCGTCACTCTCCCAAAGAGGCGCGAATCACTCGATACTCAAGTTCAAGAGGAAGTCGTTGAGCGCCTTCTGTTGCTGCGACTCGGTCTTCTTGAGCGCTTCAATTTCCTGTCGGAGATTTTCGAGTTCTGTCTCCTGTTGATCCAGCTTCCTGACGTAGCGCGTGTGGAGTTCGGAACTGGAGTTAAGCTTGGCCATGTTTTCCCGGATACGCGACTGTTCCTGCGTGATCTCATTGGTACGCTGTTCGCGCCGGGCTTTCTCGGATGAAGCCTGGCTCAATTGATCCCGAAGCTTCACTGCATTCTCCAGCGCCTCCTTCACCTTGGCAGTCACACTCTTCATCCGCAGATAGTGATGAATGATCTCAGAACCAGAGCTGACCAACTGCACGCTCTCATCAAATTGACGCTCCTCCTTTACCGTGAGCCTGGCGGTCTTGTCGGCATCCACCGTTACGGAAAACCGGTAGAAATCGCGCGCTCGTTCAGGCTTGTCTCCGGTCTCAACCAGTTGCCAGTCGCCCCGGAATGGATGCTCGACCAGAATGGTCTTCTTTTTTTGGTCACGGTTCCGCACGTTGTAAATCCGTTCCTCGGTGGCTTTCCTCGTGGCTATCAGAATGCCCTTGCGCACCTTGACGGAAACGATGTCGTTGCGTCCGTTTCCAGACTGAAGTTCGACTTCCGTCTTCAAATCGAGTCCATAACTGAGCAGCCGCTCCTGTCCCGGCGCGAGGTCCTCGATGCGGGCGTCACCGGCATAAGTTCCATCTTCGAACACCGTCAAAGGCCCCTGCATGAGGTGGAGTGCCGTTGAATTCTTGAGACGGAATCCATTCAGCGGGTACTTGGCCTGAACGCTCTGGTTGTAAATCGAGACCTTGGCGCCATCGACGCCCTGATTGATGATCGGCAACATTGCAGATTTCTGACGCTGGAGCGTGACGGGCGTCTTGATCTGATATTGAAACAACTCCCCGGCCTGTCCTCCCTGAGCCGCAGCCGTCACGCTCTGCTGGAAATCGCGAGTCGCCAGGCTTGTGACGGAGGCTCCCCCCCCCATAGCCATGCTGTCTTGAGCCTGCATCGCCAGGCCGAATGCCGCGGCGGGCGCGGGTGCTGCCGCCGCTCGCAGATTCATCTTTCCCATTCGATCCGACTCGCCAGCGCGAACCAACTTCCGTTCAGCTTTAGCGGCGACCTCTTCGCTTTTCTCCATCGCATCGCTGTAAACCTGGGGATTGAGCGATAGATAAAGTTCCTGCTGAACCACCGGCCGCGTGGTGTAGAGAGGTTGGTAGAGGTCCATCGAGAATGAAATCGGTCTGCCAGAGACCAATGCCAGTTTCACGCTCTCCCAATCCTCGTCGGAAGTGTTTTCCACGATGGCCCAGCCTTGAAGAAACGGTTTACCCTTGTCGTCCAGGACGAGGCGGTAACTCGTTTTCCAAACCGGAGTCTGAGCGATATAGGAAACACTCACCCGGCGTCGGCCATCCCCTTCGAATGAAATGCCCACGGTTTTCTTCTGCGTGTCGTGTCCAGAAGCAAGAACCTCGAGCGCCTGCCGGAGTTCCAAGTTCAACTGGTCACTGAGGAGTTTGATCTTCTGGACTTGTGGCAGTGGGATCGATTGCAGCCCGTCTTCCGCCAGGACGTTTACGTGCTCCACTTCGATTTCCTTGTTCTCTCCGACAGGTTGACGCTTCTTTTCCACGCCGAGAATCGTGCCCGTCACCTTGTTGGGCCAGGTCAGCTCCACCCGTTCGCCTCGCACCTGATTCAGGAGCTGGCCCATTGTCGGGTTCTCGGTCAGGTCCAAGCCAAAACTCTTGAGTGTCTTCGTGAGGGGATCTCGCGAACCATAGGTCACGGTGGACACACGCCCTCCATCCAGATCCTGCACGACCATGCTTTTAAGAAGATCGTTGATGTCATCCACCTTGAACCGCAAATCCACTTCAGCACTCCCTGTCACCTGGCCCGAGCGTTGAAAAAATCCAACACCGCTTGAGTACAACACGACCTCCGTCAAAGGAAGCTTGGGTGAACCAGGCTTTCCGGCAACCGCAGCGGCGTCCGCCGCAAACAGTGGGGAGATCGAAATCGCGAGGATCGGAATGATCAAAAGAGTTGATAAGACTGACTTTGCCGGGGTCTTCATAATTACGTGTGCCTTTCTGCCTGTTGCGATCTTGTTGAAATTATCATCACATAGCATCAGACGGAAATCGATGGGGAAAACTCCCGCCAATTCCATCCCCACTTCTGATGCGCGGCTCCCATGTCACTTCGCTGTTCGCGGCGGAGACCCGCTCCTTCCGGGAATCGTCCGATCCACTGGCGTCTGAGGAGCGACCGACCTCAGTGTAACGTACAGGTACAAACCACGTGTTTCGAGTCTCGATTTGAGGCATTCATCCGCCTTTCTCAACGGTAGGAAGTCCTCAAACACTCCTGTTGGAGGGGTGAAGACGAAATTTAATGACTTCAACACTTGCTGTGCGTGAATCCTGCTATGAGAGAGTCGAAATATATGGAACAGCGAAGTGTTCTTCTGGTAGATGACGATCCGAGCGTTCTGCACATGCTTCAATTTGTGATGAAGCGCGCGGGGTTTTATGTCCTGCCTGCCTGTTCGGCGGAGGAGGCGCTCGCAACCTGGATGGTACACAAGGAAAACATCGAGGCTGTCATCGTTGATTTCGAACTGGAAGGCGGTCGCACGGGCAAGCAACTTTTGGATCGCTTGACCGCGGAAAGGGCGGGCCTCAAGACTATCTTGTTAAGTGATTACCCTCTGGCAGACCGGCTGGGAGGACGCGTGGATCAAAGGGATATTCTTCAAAAACCTTACGACATCCGGTCGCTGATTGCTGCCGTCAAGGGCCGGAAGCCATTGAAGGCAGCCTGATGCTGCCATATTTCCGCTTCCTCTGGCTCAACCGGCTTCGATGAGAAACCTGGTGGCGCCTACTTCGTCTGCGGTTCCTTCACCTGCTGTTCGTGCTTCTGAATCAAATCGGACCATCCCTGGATTTTAGAAGGCAGCGCCCAGACGATCACCATCGACTTTGCATTCGTCTCAAATCCCTGCATTGAATAGAACCCGTTTTCGCTGGTCGCATGGCGGCTCAACGCTTCGAAGAGTGTCCGATGCTCCGGAGAGTGGGATTTGACGCGCTCAAGGTTGAAGATCTGTTGCGAATAGTATCCAAGTGCAACCAACCGATTGCGGTGCCGCTCAAAGTCAGCAACATCAGTGGAGTTTGTTTTCGACTGTTGAAAACTCGATCCCCATGCTTTCCACATCCCGCGGTGGTGATACATGATTTTCAACGGTTTGACCGCGAACGCCGCGATCACAATGAAGCAAATGGCTACGACATTGAAAGTAACCCTGCTTCTGGGTTTTGGGTTCTCAGGCATAGGAATTTTTAGGGATCCGCTCGGCGCATCTCAAGGTCATGCGACCGTATCATCATCCTTCGGCAGTGTGCTCTGGGACAGAATTCCAATGATGGCTGCTGAAAGATCGGACATGTTGAAAGGCTTGAAAATAACTCGCCCGTCAGCCCGACCACCCAGCGCACTCAAAGCCGCGCTCCGGCCAAACCCGGTAATGAACAGAAATCGGTCGCAAAGATGCGGCTTCACCTTCTCGACAGCCTGGAAGAATTTGTCGCCCGACAGACTCGGCATCATGAGGTCGCACACCACGACATCGAAATCCGATCTCATGATCGACTTAAGCCCTTCGATGCCATTTTCAACAATCGTGACTTCATACCTCTCCATCTCGAGGTAAGTCTTCATCGCCTCGGCAAGCTCAACGTTGTCATCAAGCAAGAGGATCGAGCAATTGCCACCCCTTGCTTCTGTTGATGCTGCCAGAGAAACCGATTTTCCAGTCATACGTGTGCTCAAATCGTTGCGAATATCAGCTGAACAAGCAGGTCACTGGAAGTAAAATCATCCACGAATTTGAGCAGATCCCACGGCATGCTTCGACAACCACGGCAAAATTGGTGCGAACGCAAACTGCATTTCGCCAGTGCTCGTGGAAATCACACTCTCATTGCCCGTACGTGAGATCGAAATAAACGCGATCCAGTCCGCTGCGACCGCTCAGAATGTCGATGACGAGTTTGTTCTTGAGCGACTCCGAATGACCGTCGGCAAAACCAAAATTCGCCCGACCGTTGTGGAATGTCATCGAACCCTTCACCGCGCTGGCACCAAGACCCGGATGAAAGGCCGCGTTGTGCATCGTCTTAGGGTCTTCATTTGCCAGGAGAAACTTGCCGGAAGGATTCACCACTCCCGTGCTTCGAATCCCGCGAGGGCTTCTGTCTCCAGCGTCAAACCTGCCGCTCATGCTGTAAGTGACTCGAAGCGCCCTGCCGATCGCTCCCGTGCTCGGACACCTGTAAACATCGAATCGGTTCGTGTAGTTGTCGCGATGCGGACTGACCCGTGGTTGCCCCGTCACGTAGGAGAACACCGAGCCTGACTCCGCGTGAAATCCGTAGTTCACGCTCTTCCACCTGGCCTGCACCGCCGTATCCGTCGAGGGCTGACCGCCAAACATCCAATCCGGCGCGCGATTTCGATCCACATCGCCGCACCACGGAAAATAGTCGCCGTTCTCATCCACGTACATCATCATGCCGAGCGTGATCTGTCGCACATTGTTCTTGCAAACCGCCGAACGCCCCCCCTCCTTCGCCTTCGAAAGCGACGGGAGCAGGAGACCGGCGAGGATCGCGATGATGCCGATAACAACGAGCAATTCGATCAAGGTGAACCCAGTTTCAAACTCCCGTGATCGATTTGAGCGGAGATGCATGAGAATCAACTTGAACATGGCTTCGTGCCGACAACACTGTAATCCAACCGGAACTAATCCAAAAAGTCTTTATTCTGCAAGTATGCGTTCTTTGGCCCACAACCTAGCCCTGATCTCCAAACTGGCAATGAGTCTTCTTTTGAAAACTTCCCCGTACCAATCCAAACCTTCGCTGGTGCTTCTCTCGATATGCGCCTTGATTCTCTCTGGATGCCATTCGAGAACGACGCCGCCTGCGTCCGGCTACAGCCGCTACGAAAATGTGGGCATCACATCCCCACAGCGATCGGTGACGCCGGCCAACCAGGTCGTGACTCCCGAAGGAATCCAAGTCGATCTGCCTGGCATGCGACCCCAGGTCATCGCCCTAAGCCCGGACCATCGCCTGTTGGTTACTTCAGGCAAGACGCACGAACTGATCGTGGTCGCCGCATCGGACGGGACAATTTTGCAGCATGTCCTGCTGCCATCGGAGGAATCTGAAAAAACATCAACTTCGACTTCGGAAGCAGTTTCGACGCACATCCTTAAACCGGACAAGGACGGCCAGGCCAGCTTCACCGGTCTCACATTCTCACCTGACGGCCGCCTGATCTACCTCGCCAATGTCAACGGCAGCGTGAAGGTGTTTGGTGTTCAGACAAACTTCCACGTGGCCCCGCTCCGATCGCTGAGAATGCCGCCATCGGGAGTCGCCCAACGCACAAACGACATCCCTTCCGGAATCGCGGTGTCGCATGATGGTCAGAAGCTCTATGTCGCGCTGAACCTGTCAAACCGTTTGCTGGAGATGGATGCCACGTCCGGTCAAACCATCCGATTCTTCGATGTTGGCGTCGCGCCTTATGGGGTGGTTCTGAATGGCGGCAAAGCCTATGTCAGCAACTGGGGTGGACGCCGCCCGGACGCGCAGAGCATCACCGGACCCGCAGGACGCGGAACTCTCGTCCGCGTGGACCCGATCCGCCACATTGCCAGCGAAGGCTCGGTGTCGATCATTGATCTGGCCAGTGGTTTGGTGACAGAAATCCAAACTGGCCTTCACACGTCCGCCCTTGCCCTTTCTCCCAATCGTCGCTTCTTGACGATCGCCAATGCCGGCAGCGATTCCGTAACTGTCCTTGACACCCGGACCGACCGCATCATCGAAACGATCTCGCTTAAGTGGAACCCGAGCGACTTCTTTGGCGCGAGTCCCAACGCGTTGACGTTCGACCCGGCCGGGAAGACTCTCTACGTCTGCAATGGCACGCAGAACGCCGTTGCCGTCGTCGCTTTCCGTCCCGGCCGCTCGAAGCTGCTTGGCTTGATCCCCACGGGCTGGTTCCCCGGAGACATCGCATTCGATGACCACAACAAGTTTCTTCACGTTGCCAACATCAAGGGCTGGGGTTCCGGCAAACGCCTCAAACCTGGCGAGCCGGTAAAGTTTGGCTCCCATGATTATTTTGGCAGTTTGTCCCTCATCCCGATCCCGGACGCTGCCCAGTTGAAGAAGCACACTACCGTCGTTTTGAGAAATTATCGGCGCGCCAGCCTCGAAGCCTCAAAGCTGCCCCCTCGGCCCAACGTGATTCCGCGCCCCGTCCCCAAGCGCACGGGCGAGCCCTCGGTCTTCAAGCACGTCGTCTATATCATCAAAGAAAACCGCACTTACGACCAGGTCTTGGGTGACATCAGGGAAGGCAATGGAAACGCGGACCTCTGCGTCTTCGGTGAAAAATTCACTCCGAATCAGCACAAGATGGTGCGCGACTTTGTGTTGCTCGATAACACCTACTGCTCCGGCATCCTCAGCGCCGACGGACACCAGTGGTCCACTTCATCCTTTGCCACCGATTACATGGAGAAATCCTTCGCCGGATTTCCGCGCAGCTACCCGGACGGGATGGAAGACTCGGACATCGACGCCCTCGCCTACTCCCCGGCGGGTTTCATCTGGGACAACGCCCTCACCAACGGAAGGCCGGTGCGCATCCATGGTGAATTCGCCATCAGCGAAGTTCACTGGAAGGATTCCAAACGCACGAAGAAACCGACCTTCACCGAGATTTATCAAGACTTCATCCACAAGACCGGTCTCATCAACATCTCGTCGCGTCCGGCAGTCGAATCGATTCGTGCTCACATGAACACCAACACCGTCGGCTGGCAGATGAGCGTCCCGGACATCTTCCGTGCCGCCGAGTTCATCAAGGAGCTGAACCAGTTTGAGCAAGGCGGAACCATGCCGGCGCTTTCCATCATTTGCCTGCCCAACGATCACACCTCCGGAACACAGGCTGGGATGCCCACGCCCGCTGCCCATGTCGCGGACAACGACCTCGCCTTCGGACAGATCGTGGAAGCCATCAGCAAGAGTCGCTTTTGGAAGGAAACCTGCATCCTTGCGATCGAGGACGATCCTCAAGCGGGCTGGGACCACGTCAGCGGCTATCGCACCACTGCCTACGTCGTCAGCCCCTACACCAAGCGCCGCGCTGTCATCCGCGACAACTACAACCAGACCAGCCTGATTCGCACCATTGAATTGATTCTCGGGTTGCCGCCCATGAACATCTTCGACGCCACCGCCACTCCCATGACGGCGTGCTTCACCGATCAGCCCGACTTTACCCCATTCACCGCCGTGCCTTCGAATATCCCCCTCGACCAGCTCAATCCGCCCGCCCACGCCATTGCTGATCCCATCCAGCGCCATTACGCGCTCGAGTCAGCGCGGCTTCCGCTTGATGAGGTGGATCGCTGTCCCGAGACGCTCCTCAATCACATCATCTGGACCGCTCAGAAAGGTTCACACATCCCCTTCCCTGCCTGGGCAATCACCATTGGCGCAGACGACGATGACGGTCGTTGAGCTACGATGGTTTCTTCAATCTGAAGATTTCTTTGGCCAGTTTGCTCTCCGGCTTCGACTAACAAGTTGAATGACCGACGAAATGACACCCGACCAACAGGCACGGGAGTGGTGTGAGGAAGCTTCTCTTGGAAAACGAGAGGCAGCGTGCAAACTGGTCAGCCACTTCCACCGGATCATCTACGCCTACCTTCGCCGACTGACGGGCAATGACGAGGATGCGGCGGATCTCACGCAGGAAACTTTCACCAAAACCTGGCAATCGCTCACGAAATTCCGAGGAGCTTCGACTGTGGCCACCTGGATTCATCGCATCGCCTACTTCAGTTATGTCGATTGGCTCCGCAAGCGAAAGCCCGTGGCTGCGCAACCGGAAGATTGGTGGGACGCAGTTCCGTGTGGACAACCTTCGCCGTTCGATATCACGGCGAATGTTGATTCATCACGACGGCTTTACTCACTGGTCGAAGCGCTGGAACCGGAAACCCGCCGGGCTGCCATCCATCTTCATTATTACCAGGGCCTTTCCCTTGGTGAAACAGCAGAAGTGCTCGGCATGCCCGTGAGCACCCTCAAGCACCAATTACGCTCGGCGCTTGATGAATTGAAGAGTCAATTGATCGAGCGTCCGAAAGCAAACCTGAACCCGACTGACAGGAAGTTCCCATGAATTCCGAACTCAATATCGAAGAAATGCTGCGCCGCGCTCCACGCCCGACACCCCCTGCGGGCCTGTTGACAGACTTGGAACGACAGATCCAGCCACCTTTTCCAGAACCAGGCCAAAGCTCCGCATGGAAGGCACTGCTTAGACGATTCTGGGTTCCCACCATCGGTTTGGCTGGCGCGTTCGCAGCAATCATCATAGTTGCTGTGGCTTGGCACTTGTCCACAACGCGCACTGTAGCGGAGTCGGTGCAAGCACTTGCCCGCGTCAAGTCATTCCGGGTCATCGAACGGGTTCGCAGCGGGCCGGGAAAGCCGGTGATCAAGGACAAAACAAAGCGTTCTGTGGAATGGCCGAACTACCACACGTCCATGCACCCGGGGAATCCCTTTGCGGAAACACAACATTGGTTCCAGGCCGATCCAGCCACGCCATTCCAAGGCAAAACTCACTCGGTGAGCGAACGGCAGGAATCCTGGCGCAGTGGCAACCTCGTTTTGAAAGTTGATCGCCAAACCGGCGAGCGTGAAGTCCGTTTGGATTCGTCACGGACCATATTCGCCGGAATCGCCGCTCCGATCATTGCGAATGCCAACATACGCATCTCCGAGGCAACTGGGTTGGATCATATCACACCAGAACTGGCGGCACGATTCTGGGTTGGCGAAGTGCGTTACAAATTCAATGATGCCGAACACATCACCAGGATCTGGATCGATCGCCAGAGCCATCTCGTTGTCCGAGTTCAGCAATTGGGCACTGAGTGGCCTGAAGTTGAGTCGGAAGTCTTGCTTCAAGAATGGGAGTTCATCGAGTTCGACACCGATTTCCCTCCTCAAACATTCGAGTTGGAAGTAACAGAAGAAGACTTGGCTCCCCTGGGCATCACGAAGGAAGAACTCGCAAAGCTTTCCACCACGGCCTTCTCGATGCACCTCACAGGCGACGCTGGCGCGGAAGTGGAAGGCTTCGTCGCCGATGATTCAGGGAGACGTGCCGTGCGCGGCAAGCTGCCGTTAGCATTCGTTCACACCCGGGTTGGGAACCTCAGCTACGAGTTTTTGATGGTGGATCGCAAAGCTCGAAGTTTCGGCCTTTCCGTGAACAACTCGAATATGAGCACAGTAGCTGCCGGCATCGTTGGCAAACTGACTGACTCGGAATCTTCAATGGAGAGCGCGCCGTTCAAATAACCGTTGCGAAAAGAAGGCATCTATGGATGCGAAACTTGCAGA
Organism: Pedosphaera sp.; assembly: GCA_009695275.1. Taxonomy (GTDB): domain Bacteria; phylum Verrucomicrobiota; class Verrucomicrobiia; order Limisphaerales; family F1-12-MAGs170; genus F1-120-MAGs170. The sequence continues at coordinate 15,793 of SIBF01000090.1, forward strand.
GATGATTGTCCGCGCCACTGCCTGCTGGTCATCGATTCAGAACTTTTTCAACTTGAGAGCGTGGAGTAGCCCGGGAAGCCTGAGTTACTTCAACTCGTGCTCCGAGACCTTCACGCCCTTCTTGAATTTGTTGAATCCGAACATGAGAGGCTTGAACTCTCCGACCGTTGCGACGTCCGCTTTCTTGGGCACTTCCAGTCCCGTCAGGGAGTAGCAGGCGTTCACGAACAATCTCCGTAAATCTTCGCTTTCCAGATCGGTCGCAGCGCCGATGGTGGAGCAGAGGTAGTGGGAAGTCGTCCCGGTTTCATTCTTCACGTCCCGCAACCACACCAATGGCATGACGGCTTTGGTCAGGGTTGGCGCATCAGCCGGGTTCATCCCCTTCAGCACCTGGCCGTGCAGCAGGATCGTTGCATCCGCCGGAAAATCGGCGTTGACCCCATACACATCGGTTGGACCAAAAACATCGTTGATGCTGCGCAGGATGGGGTGAGCGCGATTCTTACCATCCACAAGTCCGCGTGTGGCTTCGGAGCCGTGATTGCCATGGTGGTAGGTCCACGTTTCCCCGACGGTCATGCCGCCGAACCCTCCGCCTTTTGTGGTCCAGGAGTATTTCGCATAAGGGCTTTGTTTGTTCTTCTCGTAATTGAACGAATGAGTGGCCGTGCGGATGACGATCATCGGCTTGCCCGAGTTCATGTAATCCACAAAGTGCTTCATGTCCGCGTCGGGCAATTCTCGAAAACGAAACTGGTTGATCACCAGATCGGTCGAATCGAGCAGGTGCATTCCGGGAACATTGCTCGAGTTATTGGGGTTGATAGTTGCATCCGTATCCTGGCTGAAGAGCACGGTACATTTGAAACCGTGCCTCTGGCTGAGGATCTTCCCCAACTGCGGCAAACCCTCCTCAGATCGGTACTCCTCGTCTCCGCTCAACATGACGATGTGCTTGCCCTTGCCGGGCCCAACTTGTCCTTCGTAGGTAACCCATTGGGCACCGTCGAGTTGAGTGATCGCGCCTAATGTGAGCGCAAAAGTCAATACAGCGAGAGTTTTCATGTGTGGTTCTTGAGAATGTTTCCCGTCAGAAATATCGAGCCAAGTTCGACAGCGCAATCATGATTCGACATGAAGATTCGTTTAACATAGGGAGTCATTCGTTTCGATCCCTTGTGAGAACAGATTTATCTGCTCCCAAAAAATCTGTTCATGCTTATTGACGCATGGTGGGTGGATTTGTAGATTCCGTCGCCTTTGGGTTCCAGAGTAGCTCAATGGTAGAGCACGCGGCTGTTAACCGTGTGGTTGTAGGTTCGAGCCCTACCTCTGGAGCCATTTTCATTGAGGGAAACGCACGGTTTCAAGTTACCGACACACTTCCGACACAGAAAAGGCCACAAAGCCTCGATGCGGACGTGAAATGGCCCTACAAAGTTCGGCATAAGAAGAACGGCCCGGTGCTCGCCAAGATTTACCGGCCATGCGCAGGCCGGGGAGATTGCCGCGTTACGTGGCACTCCTTGGGTGCGCGTCAGATGAAGTCATTCCCGCGTTTCGCCGGCCAAGGTGGAGCGAGAGAGTTTGCCGAGCGGTTGGTGAAGGAACTTGCACAAGGTTCCCACGTCCCCCTCACACCAAGGGAGGCTCAAGACACCCTTTCCGTCCGTGACATGCTCGCCACTTACAAGGAGCAAACTGGTCGGCGCGTTGGCATCCTGGAAGCCGTTTCATCATTCATCGCCGCTTCGAGGCTTCTGCCGGCAAACTCCACGCTGATCGAAGCCGCACGGGTGTATTCACGAACCTTAGGAACCGTGAAACCCAAGCAGATCGCGGAAGCAGTATCCGATTTTGTTGAATCCCGGAAAAAAGAACCCAAACCGGGCGAGCGGGCGCGATTCTCCCCCATCTATGCTCGCAACGTCGAGGCTTGGCTCACACAGTTCAGCAGGAGTTTCTCCGGCCATCAGGTCTCCGATCTCACGCCCGACATGCTCGACGTCTTCTTCAGCGGGTTCAAGAAACTGTCGGCAAAGGCCCGTAACGACCGTCGCGGCACAATCGGAATGTGGCTGCGCTGGTGTGCCCGAAAAGAGTTCATTGAGGCAACGCAGCTTGCAAAGCTCCTGGCCGGAGATGCGATGCAAAGCGAAATCCTGCCGGACGCCACGATTACTTTCTACACACCGAACGAACTTCAGAAGATTCTGGATGTGAGCGAAGGCCCGCTACGGGCTGTGACAGCCTTGCAGGCATTGGGCGGGGCGCGATTGCAGGAAGCCTTGCGCTTGAATTACGAGGATTTGCACCGAACACAGGGCCATGTGGAAATCTCCGGTCAGCATGCCAAGACGCGGAGGCGTCGGCTCCTGGAAGTCGGCCCGGCGCTGGCACACTGGCTGGCTGAATTCAAAAACAAGACTGGCCCGATTTGGAGCCAACCACTCAACAGCTACGTGACTGAGTTTGCCCGCTTGCTTGACGATGAACAAGTGCGAGTCCCGCTCAAGAGGAACGGGTTGAGGCACGGATTTGTCAGTTACAGCTATATCCTGCGGGGCGAAGTCGAAACATCGGCCCTGGCCGGAACAAGCCCGACCATTCTACACAGCCGCTATCGAGGCCTGGTCGAGAAAACGGAAGCGCAAAAGTGGTTTGTGGTCGCTCCCGCGAAAGCCGACAACATCCTCGTGCTGGGGAAGGAGGCGACCGTATGAGCGCCGCCATCGCATTGCCGCGCCGGATCCTCAAAGTACTTGAACCCAGCGCAACGCTTCCGGCTCAAATCCGCCTCCGTGGTCAGTGGCTTGAACGCGCCGCCGGTTTTCGACCGGGACGCCGTGTGATCGTGACGATTCTTGGGAAGGGCCGCATGTTGATCGAGGAAATGACCTGCGCCTCGCGTTGACAATGGTAACACAAATGGAACTATATGAACGGCCTGGTTGAGATTCGGGAATACGTCGAGGCAGGGCGATCGCCTTTCGCCGAATGGTTCGACGGCCTGGATGCCGTGACGGCGGAACGGGTGGACCGATACATTCACCGTCTGGCAGCGGGCAACTTTGGCGCGGCCAAGGCCCTGCGTCATGGCGTGTCTGAGCTGCGGCTGGATTTTGGGCCGGGCTACCGCGTGTATTACGGGCGCGAGGGCCGGACACTCATCCTCCTGCTGGGCGGCGGCACCAAACGGCGGCAGGACGCGGACATTGCCGCCGCCGTGGAACGCTGGAAGCGATACCGACAACAACAGAACTGATATGGCACTGACTCGAAGCTACAAAGAAACCGTCGTGGTGCGGATTCAACGCGACCGCAAGTTTGCGCGCCTCATGTATGCCGGCGCGATTGAGATGCTGCTGGAAGGCGAGACAGCGGAAGCGCTCTCCCGGCTGCGCGATCTCGTTCACGCGCAAATCACCTTCAAGGAACTGGCGCGGCAAACCGGCTTGGGCGAAAAATCCCTGCACCGGATGCTCAACCGCAACGGCAATCCCACCGCGCGCAACCTCAGCCGCATCGTCAAGAGCATGGCCGAAGATTTGGGTATCCGCGTCCAAGTCACTCTTGCCCGCTGAGTCGAACACGTGCAACTCGCCGTTGAAATGCGGCAAGGAACTCAGAGGAAACCCGGCAACGCTTGGGCGATGTAATTCCAGCAGGTCGGATGATCAGCGTCGTTTCAACCAGCCGCAGAACTCTTGGAATTGACTCGTGAACGCACCAGACAAACCCGTCATCGCCTTTCTCCAATGGCCCAAAGGCGACGCGCAGCTGCCACCAGAACGCAAGCTACCGTTGGTGGGCTTCAATCGAGATCGTACCGCCTTGCTGGTTTATGACGAGAGGGACCGCCGCTGTGCGCTTCGGCTCGCACCGCCGAGCCTGTTCAACATTCGATACCACGAGGCTCCACTCGCAGAAAACAGCACGCCCGTCGCCATCAGGCGCACAGTCCTTCACGAGCCGCCGTGCCGGCAAACACGCAAGCAAGCCGAAAGGCTCCTCTCGCCAAACCAACTGTCCTCCCTCGAAGGGATGTCTCTCTGGGAGAAGTTCGCCCCAGTCGTCCAGCATTTGGCGGGAACGGAAGCTGAAGACCGTGAACTCTCCCGCCGATTTGAAGCGCATAAAAAGCGCCGGCTCGCCGAATATGAGGACCGTTTGCGCCACATCGAGGAACTTCCGGCAGAACAAAAGGAGAAGGAGAAGAAACATCTTGAAGGCCTGTTCATGACGGCAAGACCAGGGCGTCCTCAGAGCGGAGAGAAGCCTTTGAGCGAATTCGACGTAACCCTTGATGACGTTAAGGCCGGTGCTCTCGGCATCCGCGACGAATACCTGATCCAAAAATTCTGCCGCAGCTATGGATTTGATCGAACCGAGATCAAAGAGAACTCAGAGAGATTTCGACATTGGCTTGCAGGGGTTGCTCACCGGGAGGGTGTTGATGACCCGAACCGGCCTGAGCGGATACCACTGCATGCTTTGGCGTCCTGGCTGGAAGCCCTCGAAGCCGCCGTCCGCTACGAACTGAGCTTCGCCAACGGCAGGAAGGTTTGGCTCGAAGCGGTCGAAGAAACCACCGTCCTGAGTCCGCAGGACGGTGAAGACTTCGATGCGCAGGAGGCTGAGGC
>SIBF01000091.1 GCA_009695275.1 Pedosphaera sp.
TGAAGCAATACGGCGCTAAAACCTCGGGCATCCATGAATTCTGAATGTTTCGGACGACTGCCTGCCGGATTTCCGCCGGCTTCCTGTCGTGCTGGTGAGTGAAAACAGGAGGAATTACGAGCAAAAATGCCATAATGAGAATTGCTGACGAGCTCACCGCCTCCCTTGACGTGCCCACGCGCGAGTGGTAACACCAGCAGCAATGTTCACTTCTCGAATCCAGGACTCTTGGCGCTCACGTCTCGCGCTGGTTTCTTACGTGATGCTCTTGGCGGCTGGTTGCGCGCCATCCGGCCCCAAAGCCCTCCTGACAGGCGAACGCCTGATCAGCGTAGGAAAGTTTCCTGAAGCGGTGGACGAACTCAGGCTGGCGGTGCAATTAATTCCCGACAACGCGCAGGCATGGAATCATCTCGGTCTGGCTCACCATGCCGCAGGACAACCTGGGGAAGCCTCACGGGCCTATCAACAGGCGACGCAACGCAATCCCAATCTCACGTCGGCCCACTTCAACATCGGCGTGTTGTCGCTCGAACAAAACGACCTGCCAGCCGCGGTGTCCTCGCTCACGACCTTCACCGTCTTGCAGCGCGATTCAGCCGAAGGCTGGCTAAAGCTTGCGACAGCGCAGTTGCGTTCCAGACAGTTGGAGGCTGCGGAACGAAGTTTTCAAAACGTGTTGCGTTTTCGGCCAGCGCTGCCCGAAGCGCTGAATGGCCTTGGTCTCATCCAGGTGCAGCGCCGACGGCTGCGGGACGCGGTAACACTTTTCTCCAACGCCTTGCAACGAAAGCCAGATTACGGGCCGGCCTTGCTCAATCTCGCGACAGTTTCGTATTCGTACGACCGCGCCGGATCATTGCAGCGCTACAAAGGCTGGCTCGCAAACAATCGGAATTCGTCCCTGGCTGCTGGAGTAAAAAACCTGGCCGACGGTATCGAAACGGACATGGCCGCCCAGCGCGCCGCGTCCAATCAAGTGGCAGCCGCGCTGGCGCAACTTTCAAAGGCGCTTGAAGCCACCAACTCGCCGGTTGCGCGCCCGACAAATTCCTTCACAACTTTGAACTCGAAGAACGTGATTGCACAGGCTCCTGGTGCCTCGACGAATGTTCGGGTGAAGAACGAACCTGCGATCGCTGCCTCTCCGGCCAGTCCCGCGTCCGCGCTAGGAACACCACCTTCCTCCAATCAACGGCCAGCACCAATTATTGGCGATCGAGCTTCGCTTCAGGTTCCGAGCGCGCCTCCGGATGGCAAACTTGCATCGCCGACTCGGGAAGTTGTGATCGCTGACGAATCGTTACCGCAACCAGCAGTGGATCGAAATTCGCCGACAAAAGAGGTGTCCAAGCCAGCGACAGAGGAGGTGAAACCCACGCCGCCAGAGGTGCCGGACCTGACGAAAATCACTCCTCCTGCGACGTTGCCGCTCCCTAAGTCTGGAGAAAAGTCTGGAGAAGCATCACTCGAAGAGAAGCGCACCTTCGCTCAACGGCTCAACCCAGCCAATTGGTTCCGGGCGAAGCCCAGGCCCTCCGCGCTCGCAACACCGCTGGACGGCTCCCAGCGGGTATCACGACCAAGCGCGCCAACCAATTCGCCCCCCCTCGTCATAGCGAAGAACCTGGCTGCGGCCCCAGAGCGGGTTGAGCCAGCGCCTTCTCCCGCCTCAATAGATATTCCTCCAGCTCGGCCTCAGATCCCGCGTTACAACTACCTCTCACCGGCATCACCGACAGCGGGAGACCGGCCTCGCGCCCGTCAAGCGCTTGAGCGTGGCTTAAAGGCTCATGCCGGGCGTCAACTGAGTGCGTCGCTGAACGCTTATCGCGAGGCAGTGCAGCTTGATCCCGGATACTTTGAGGCGCATTACAACGTGGGACTCGCGTCCTACGAAATGAAGGACTGGCCAGCTTCACTGTCCGCGTATGAGACAGCGCTGTCCATAAATCCGTTGTCACTTGGAGCGCGATTCAACCTTGCCTTGTCGCTTGAACGCGCCGGCTATCCGCTGGATGCGGTTGCCGAACTCGAAAAAGTGCTGCAGGACAACCCCAAGGAGGCAAATGCCCGGCTCTCCATAGGAAAGTTGTATGCTGAACAACTCCAACAGCCGCAATCAGCAGCAAGGCATTTCCGTCAACTGCTGGAGCTCGAACCCCGGCATCCCCAGGCCGGAGCGATCCGCCAGTGGCTGGTGGCAAATGCGTCCCGGTAGTTTTTGGGCATATCCTCTGCTCTCCTTGCTGGAGCGCTGGCTTCTCACTGCCACTCGATCCGTTTCGACTGGGTGCAGCCGGCGACCCAAAATATGCCTGTTAATTGGTTTGATGTGGTTTTGTTGGTCGTTCTCAGCGTGGGTGCGTTTCGAGGACGACAGCGTGGCATGTCCACGGAGATCATCGTCATGCTCCAGTGGCTGGCCGTTGTTGTGGCCGGATCCATCTACTACGCTCCTTTCGGCAGGTCGATTGCCGGCTTCATGAACATTTCGCTCCTGGCGGCGAACATCACGGCCTACCTCACGCTTGTGATTGTGATCAAGTTCCTTTTTACGTGGGTTCGCGGGCTAATCGGCGAGAAACTGATGGCCAGCGATCTCTTCGGCAATTCCGAGTACTATCTTGGAATCATGGCGGGCATGATTCGCTACGCGGCGGTTCTTGTCGCAGTCCTCGCCGTCCTCAACGCCAGGCTCATCACCTCGGAACAACTTGCCGCCACGGCTAAAGTTCAACAGGACAATTTCGGTGACATTAAGTTTCCCACGTTCGGCTCCATGCAAAACGACGTGTTCAAGCGCTCGATCTCAGGCCCGTTCATCCGCAAACATCTTAGCGCCCAGTTGATCGAGCCAACTCCTTCTGACAAGAGGCTCAACTCCACTGAGAGCATCAAATCACGCCGCCAGCGAGAACTTGACGAAGCTTTCGGTTCGACCAGATAGTCCACGCAGCATTGCTGCATGGCTGGCTTCATCTCACCCGCCGCTCTGGAACAGATCCGCGCCGCGAACGACATCATTGATGTCATCGGGGCCGCGCTCCCATTGAAACGGGCCGGCGCGAACTTCGTCGCGCTTTGCCCATTCCACAAAGAGAAGAGCCCGAGCTTCAACGTCAATCCTCACAAGCAGATCTTTCACTGCTTCGGATGCCACAAGGGCGGCGACGTTTTCACTTTTATCCGGGAGTATGAAAATTTGTCCTTCGTCGAAGCAGTCCAGCGTCTCGCCGATCGGGCTAAAATTCCACTGGAGCTCGATCAGTCATCCGGTGCGCCGGAAGGGCGCTTCCTCAAGGACACCCTGCTGAAGATTCATGAGGAGATCACTCAGCGATGGAATTCCGCCCTCAATAATGAAGCCTCCGGCGAGATCGCCCGGACGTATCTTGCCAAGCGTGGTGTCTCCGACGAGGCGGTGAAGTTGTTCCGGCTTGGGTCCGCTCCAGAACTGTGGGATGACACGGTCAATTGGGCGAAGTCGAAAGGGCATGACCTTGATGCGGTCGAAAAGGCGGGCCTCATCATCAAAAAGGAAAATGGCGGTTACTATGACCGTTTCCGCGGGCGTTTGATGTTTCCCATCTGTGATGAGCAGGGCCGCGTGATCGCGTTCAGCGGACGAGTGCTCTCGGGCGACGAGAAGACAGCCAAGTACGTGAACTCCCCGGAAACTGAAATTTTCCGGAAGAGCAAAGTCTTCTTCGGCCTCGACAAGTCCAAGCGCGCGATTCTCGACGCCGGCTTCGCGATCATCTGCGAAGGCCAGCTCGACTTGATCGCGTGCTACATGGCCGGGATCAAAAACATTGTCGCGCCCCAGGGAACTGCCTTCACCTCCGATCACGCCCGCATCCTCAAGCGATACGTGGATGAAGTCGTGCTCTGCTTCGATTCCGACAACGCGGGTCAGGAGGCGGCGGTCCGCGTTCTCGACAGCCTTCTCAGTTCCGGACTAGCCATCCGTGTCGCGACTGTTCCTGCGCCACACGACCCCGACAGTTTCATTAAAGAATTTGGCGGCGAAGGTTTCTCCACGTTGATTGCCGGTGCTGAAGACTTCTTTGACTACTACTTGAACCGGCTGTGTTCCACGAACGACATCAATTCAGATAAAGGTCGGATAACTATTGTCCGAGAGATGAGTGAAGCGCTTCAAAAAACGGGAAATGCGGTACTCATGGACAACCATTCCCGGAGAGCGGCTGCACGACTTGGGGTGAAAATTGAATCCTTCAATATTGAGTTCAAGAAACAGCGTGGACGACGACCTGATCGAGCCGACGAGGAAGCAGAAACCGATTCTGAAGGCGACATTCCCACACCTCCATCTTCACGCGAACACTGGCTGCTGAAGCTGATGCTGCAGCATGAGGAGCTTATCGAATGGGCGGCCGCCCATCTCGATCTGGCGTGGATTGCACATGCAGGAGTTCACTTAATTATCGAACGCTGCCTCCTGCTTCATCAGCAAGGCCAGGACTGGACACCAGCACGCTTGATCACTGAGGAGGATGATGATTCCACTCGTGCCCTGATCACTGAGGTGTTGGCTGGAGGACGCCCGATTCCAAATCCCTCCACTCAACTGGGGGATGTCCTCCTCTTCCTTCGCAATCAATATCTCGATCAACAGCTCAGTCAACTTATCCGCCGTGCGGAGGATACAAACCTGACGGACGCGGAACGGAACGAAGCGCTGCGTGAAAGGCAGGCCATTCAACAGGCGAAGCGGCGTCCTCTCATTCCGCGAGCCGACACGGATTGACGATCGCCTGCACGGGAACACTCACTTCAGCCGAATCCAGCCTCGGATCGGGCTTTGCGTTCAACCAAAAAAAAACATAGAGTCCCCGCATGGAAACAGTCATCGGCCTCATTCTAACCGGAGCCATACTTCTGTTCCTTGAAACAATCCTTCCGGGACTCATCGCCGGTATTCTCGGTTTGTTGTGTCTTATCGCGGGAATCGTCGTCGGTTTCGACCGGTTCGGCGCAACCACAGGCACATGGATCCTGATAGCTGTCAGCGCCCTGTTGCTGGCGATGTCAGTGGCCTACGTCAAAGTCTTCCCGACCAGCCGAATTGCCCGGCGATTCATGTCTGATCGCCAGATCGGAGGTATCGGTGCCGAACGGCCTGAATTGCTACACCAAACCGGCATAGCCCAGACCAACCTGCGCCCTTCGGGCATGGCCCTGATCAACGGCCGCAGAGTGGACGTCGTCGCGGAGAGTGGACTGATCGAGAAAGGCCGGTCCATCAAAGTCATCGCCCTGGAGGGGCTCAGAGTCGTCGTCCGCGCCGTTTGACTCGACGGACCTTTAACGCTTCACTACCAGCCGAAATCAAAACCGTTTACATCGAAACCCACAAAAACCCATGACAATGCTCGCCCTAAATATCCTTGGAAGAGAAGTCAGCGGCCTCGCCCTTGTCGCGCTTACTCTAATGTTGCTGGTCGGCTTCATCGCGTTTGTGGTGATCATCAACTTTTTCAGCGTGTGGATCCGTGCGCTCTTCTCCGGCGCGCGCGTCACCTTCACTGAGCTCATCGCGTTGCGACTGCGGAAAGTTCCGGTTGGACTTATCGTCGATAGCCGCATCACCGCCGTGAAATCTGGTCTCGACGTGACCATTGACGATTTGTCCACGCATTACCTCGCGGGTGGTGGAGTTGAAATGGTCGTGCTGGCGCTTATTGCCGCGCGCAAAGCTGGCATCCACCTGGACTTCGACCGTGCGTGCGCCATCGACCTCGCGACCAAGGGCACCGGCAAGACTGTACTTGAAGCAGTGAAAACTTCCGTGAACCCAAAAGTGATCGATTGTCCAAACCCAGCCGCCGGCAAAGCAACGATTGATGCCGTGGCCAAGGACGGCATCGTCATTCGCGCCCGCGCCCGTGTCACTGTGCGCACAAATCTTGAACGCTTCGTCGGCGGTGCGACCGAGGAGACGATCATTGCCCGCGTCGGCGAAGGCATTGTTTCCACCATCGGCTCGGCCAACAGCTACAAGGATGTCTTGGAGAATCCCGACCGCATTTCCAAAACCGTTCTCGACAAAGCGCTCGACAGCAACACGGCTTTCGAAATCCTCTCCATCGACATCGCAGACGTGGATGTGGGCGAGAACGTCGGCGCCAAACTGCAAGCAGAGCAAGCAGAAGCCAACAAGCTAATCGCCCAGGCACAGGCCGAAGTCCGTCGCGCCGCCGCCGTAGCTCTCGAACAGGAAATGGTGGCGCGTGTTCAGGAGATGCGCGCACGAGTCGTCGAGGCCGAGGCTCAGGTTCCTCTGGCAATGTCGGAGGCCTTTCGTAGCGGTAATCTCGGAGTGATGGATTATTACCGCATGAAGAACATGCAAGCGGATACGTCCATGCGCGAATCCATCAGCGGTGGTGCCAGCTCTTCGTCGGCACCCAAAGCATAGCCCCTCCCCGCACGCGAGACTCCAATACCCATGAGCATCGAGCAACTCATCATCGCGGTGGTGGTGATCGCCATCTCAGGTCTTTCGAACTGGCTTCAAAAGCGCCGGCAACGCGAACTCGAAAAACCCTTCCAGGACGAAAGTGCGCCGCCGCTGCCGCAACCTGGAAGTCGTCGGGCCGAAGCACCATCCGCTCCGGCGAAGCCGCTGTTTGACCTGGATGAGGAACTCCGCCGGCTACTGGGAGGCGAACCTCCCGTTGCCAGTCAGCCCCCCAAACCGGTCATCATCGAAACCAAACCCGCGCCCAAGCCTGCGCCTCCGCCAGTGCCAGCACGGACGGTTCGCGAAGTGGAATACACCGAGAGCGAAGAGCCTGCCGCGAGAGAGATGGGCCGGTTGCCACAAGCTGCGCAAGCATACCAACGGGCCGAATCCCTCGCTGAAACCATCGGCGCGCGAATGAATGCGGTTGACCCGCACGGGATGCATCCAAGTCCAGCAGCTCAAGTTTCCCAGGCGTCGCCTGTGCCACCCAATCTCGCCCAGGCGGTGCGGCAACTCCGAAATCCAACCTCGATCAAACAGGCAATTCTCGCGTCCGTAATAATCGGACGCCCCAAGTCACTCGAAGTTGAGGTGGTCTGATAAATCTAGTTTACTTCAATTCGGACAAAATTATATTGCCTCCCTCTGGTGGCCGACGTGGCGGAATTGGCAGACGCGCTAGACTCAAAATCTGGTACTCTTACGAGTGTGTGGGTTCAACCCCCTCCGTCGGCACCAACCAAATCAAGCAGCCCACACACAAGGCTTGGCATTGGGAGCCAGTTTGGAGACAACTTTCACTGTGAAAGCTCAGGTTCCTTATCCGGCGCATGGCGACGGTAACGAAACCCATGTCGGCCTCTTCGCACGAATGAGGCTGGCTCGATCTAGAATTCATTCAATACTCAAGCGCGCAACGATCTCAGCCATTGCCCTATTGTTAGTGGCCTTCACGTTCAGTTTGCCTGCCGCTGACCTCGTTCATCGCGATCTGGAGCGTTCTTTCACAGGCACTGTGCGTCCCTTCCTGGAGAATTACTGCTTCGCCTGCCACGGAAAGGAGAAGCAAAAGGGTCAGATTGATCTGAGCTCCTACTCGACGCTGGATGCGGTCGTGAGTGAGTTCCGCCGGTGGGAAACCGTGCTTGAAAAACTCAAGACGGAGGAAATGCCGCCGGAGGAAGCGAAGCAGCATCCTTCACTTGAGCTTCGTCGGAAGGTGATCGATTGGATTCAAGCCTTGCGCAAGCACGAGGCGCAGCGGAATGCTGGCGATCCCGGGCCGGTGTTGGCTCGCCGACTCAACAACGCCGAGTACGATTATACGATCCGCGACCTGACTGGCGTGGATATCCGGCCAACGCGGGAGTTTCCTGTCGATCCGGCCAATGAAGCGGGTTTCGACAACTCAGGGGAATCCCTGACAATGTCCCCGGCGCTTTTGTGCAAGTACCTGGAGGCTGCGCGACGTGTCGCTGAACATATCGTCCTGAAACCCCAGGGCTTCGTCTTCGCGCCGCATCCCGTCGTCACCGATACGGACCGCGACAAATACTGTGTGAAGAGGGTCATCGATTTCTATGAGCGCCAGAACACAAATTACGCGGATTACTTCCTGGCGGCGTGGCGGTTCAAAAATCGTGACTCTCTGGGAAAACCGAAGCTGCCCTTGGCTGACTTCGCCGCAGACGGCAGAATAAGTTGGAAATATCTCGCAACTCTTTGGTCCATCCTTGAAGAGCCTCTTGAGCAATTCGGACCGCTCGCCAGGCTTCAGACGATGTGGCGGGAGCTGCCCCAGTCAAAAGGGAGCGATCTTAACGGCGTCCGCATCGGCTGCGAGCGCATGAGAGACTTCATTGTTGGCCTCCGCTCAAAGCTGAAGCCAGAATTCAAAAATCTGTCGATTCCGGGAATCGCTCCCGGCTCCCAGCCCTTTGTGCTGTGGAAGGATCACCAGTACGCAGTGAGCCGCATGAGCTGGAATCGAAGCGCCTTGCGGATCAAAGGTGATCCAGATCGCCAGCAGGACGTGGCTTCAGCTCCGCCGATTGACCCCGATTTGCTTGCTCCGTCGGATGAAACGGCTCGATTAAGTTATGACAAAGCATTCGAACGCTTCTGCCGGATCTTCCCCGACAGCTTCTACCTGTCTGAACGCGGTCTGATCTTCTTGAAGGAAGATACGGAAAGCCGGGGGCGGTTGTTGAGTGCTGGATTCCATCTCATGGTGGGCTATTTCAGGGACGATGTTCCGCTTTATGAACTGATCCTCGATGAAAAAGGGCAACACGAACTCGACGCGCTGTGGCAGGAATTTCATTTCATCACGCAAGACCCCATGCGGCAGTTCAAGGACTTCATCTTTTTTGAACGCGCGGAACCGCCCCGGTTCATGCAAGGGGCTGAATTCGATTTCGCACGCTCGGAAGACAAGGATGTAACTTCCGAAACAAAGATCCAGCAGTTGGCTGACGCTTACCTCGCCAAGGCCAGACGAAACGAAGGCGAAGGTCGGGCGATTGGAGCCATCGAAGATTATTTCAGAACCACTTCGGCTGAAATTCGCAGTGTGGAAGAATCCCGGCTGCGAGCGGAGCCGAGCCACATCGATGCGGTTAAAAAATTCGCGGCGCGCGCCTACCGCCGACCATTGTCTCGCGTGGAAGCCGATGAACTCACTTCCTTCCATCGATCACTCCGGGAAAAAGATGGTTTGAGCCATGAGGACGCCATCCGTGACACCGTTGTCAGCGTGCTGATGTCGCCTCATTTTTGCTACCGCCTCGACCTTGTTGAAGCGGCTGGAAGGACACCTCCCTCCGCGAGAGTTCGTGCCCGAGGGCCGGGTAAGGTGGCAGATCGGTCTGAGTCAGCCGGATCATCTGATTCAAAGGTTGTGAGATGGAAAGCCCAGCCCTTGACGGACTATGCTTTGGCAAGTCGCCTCAGTTATTTTTTATGGTCCAGCATGCCTGACGAAGAACTGCTGGCCTGCGCCGCGAAGGGGAGTCTGCATCGTCCGGATGTTTTCCTCGGGCAGGCGCGGCGGATGTCGCGCGACGGGCGGATCCGCGGGTTGGCAGTCGAGTTTGGAGGCAATTGGCTCGATTTCCGCCGGTTTGAAGAACACAACAGCGTTGATCGTGAGCGCTTCAAGAGTTTCAACAACGAGCTGCGTCAGGCGATGTTTGAAGAGCCGATCCACTTCTTCGTCGATCTGATTCACGAAGATCGCTCGCTGCTCGATCTCCTCTACGCCGATTACACCTTCGTCAATCCAATCTTGGCCGAGCACTACGGAATGACCGGACTAGGCCTTCGGGACGGTTGGATCAGGGTGGATGACGCTCGTCGCTACAATCGGGGCGGCCTCCTGCCCATGTCAGTTTTCCTCACCAAAAACGCTCCAGGGCTGCGAACCAGCCCGGTGAAGCGCGGTTACTGGGTCGTGCGCCGATTGCTGGGTGAGTACATCCCACCACCGCCACCCAAGGTCCCCGAGTTGCCGGCTGACGAGGGCAAACTCGGTGAGCTGACGTTGCGGGAGACACTGGCGAGGCATCGACAAGACAAAAGTTGCTCCGGTTGCCACGAACACTTTGATGGCATCGGCCTGGTTTTCGAAGGCTACGGACCGATTGGCGAAACGCGTGTCAATGATCTCGCGGGCCGTCCGGTGGACACTCACGCGAAATTCCCAGGAGGCGCGGAGGGAGCAGGACTCGATGGGCTGCGCCATTATCTGCATAATCACAGGCAGGATGAGTTTCTCGACAATCTTTGCAGAAAGCTGTTGAGTTATGCACTCGGTCGGACCCTGCTGATCTCGGACGATGTCACAATCGCGAATATGCGCGCGAAACTTGAAACTAATGGTAATCGATTCGGGAGTTTGATCGAGACCATCGTCACGAGCCCGCAATTCCTGAACAAACGATCCCAGCTCAACCTCACCTCAAAATGAAATCTCACTGCTGGATGAGCAATTCGGCCGCTCGAAATCGAACCTCCCGGCGAAGATTCCTTCGTGGCGTTGGCGTGGCCATGGCGCTTCCGTGGCTGGAGTCGATTCCAGTTTGGGGTGCCGATCTTGCGAAAGATGGAAGTCAGGAACCATTTCCCAAACGCTTTGCGGCTTTGTTCATGGGCAACGGGATTAATTCGAAGCATTGGTGGGCCAAGGGATCTGGTGCAGACATGGAACTGGGCAAGAGCTTGGAGCCATTGGCACCTCTCAAGACCAAGTTGAATTTCATCACCGGCCTCTTCAACAAGCACGCCACCGGCGTTGGCATTCATCCGGGCCAGACGGGAAATATCCTCTCCGGCGCTTCGCTCCAGAAAGGGGCCGTGCTGAAAGGAGACATCAGCATGGATCAGGTGCTCGCCAATCACCTCGGGCAGGAAACCGTCCAGCCCAGCATGGTTCTGGGGTGCGAGCAGCCTCTCACGGGCTACCATGAGACTAATTTTTCGATGGCCTACAGCTCGCATATTTCCTGGCGAAGCGCGACCTCGCCAGTCCCAATGGAAGTTTATCCCTCACTGGCATTTGACAGCCTCTTCGACAACAGGGGCAACCGGCGCACTTCGAGCATTCTGGATAGAGTGAAGGAGCAGGCCGCGAGTTTGAGCCGATCGGTGAGTTCCGCTGATCAAGCCAAGCTGGATGAGTACCTCACCAGTGTTCGTGAAGTGGAGAAACGCATCGAACGGACGCGGAGCGCGAAGGACAAGGCGGTTGAGAATGCGAAAGACCGGGGCCGCTCTGTGATCGCGATGAAGCGGCCTGATAACGGACTACCGGAGGACATCCGTGAGCACATGCGGCTGATGGGAGATATCATCGCCCTGGCATTTCAGACCGATAAGACCCGTGTCGCCACCTTGCTGCTCTGCCGGGATCTGTCCGGGCTTTTTTATCCGTTTCTCGATGTTCGAACAGCGCATCATCCGGCCTCGCACGACGACCAATCCGACGCCTACGAACGAGTGTCGCGCTACTATTGCAGCCAACTGGCTTACCTGGCTGGCAGACTGGACGCGATGCCCGAAGGGGAGGGAACTGTGCTGGACAATTCCTGCCTGCTTTGGATCTCGAACATGTGGTCCGGCAGCAAGCATGACTCGACCAAAGTCCCGCTTCTCCTGGCCGGCGGACTCGGCGGCGCCTTGAAAACAGGGCGCGTCCTCGATTACACCGATCAAGGCGATGACAGCCGCAAGCTTTGCAGCTTGTACCTTTCAATCATGGATCGCATGGGGGTTAAGCTTGATCGTTTTGGAGATGCTGAGTCACGGCTGTCTGGAATCTGATGAAGCGCCAGGCAATCACGGGACAAATGCTTCAGTAAATCGTTTGCCAACGGCGGCCCTCTCTGGCAATTCAAAGCCCACTCAATATGAGAAAGTTGATTGTCTGTTGGAGTTTGCTCGGTGCATTCGTCATCACTGGTTGCCAAAAGTCCAAGGACTCGGCTCCCAGTGCCACCACCCCAATTGTCAAAGTCGAGCGGATACTGGCGCGGGTTCATTTCAAAGGGTTTCAGGAACTCTCGACCGGCACGAACGCCACTACGCTGCGCGAGGTCTGGCAACTGGCTGAGACCGGCGAGTTGCGATCTCAAGCTCTGGACAAATTAGCCCCCGCCCTGGCGTCGATTCTCAGCGGGATGCCGGCTTCCACAAATGACGACAACGCGGCACTTGTGAGGCCCCTCCTCGACGATGTGCTCCAAAGCGAGTCGATTCTTGAGGTCATTGACCGGACCAATCGTCCTCCGGCTTGGGCGCTCGCGATCCGGCTCGATTCTCAGCGCAGCACCGTCTGGCAGGAGAACGCGAAGAAGCTCATCGCCAACCGTGATCCCAGCAACAGTACGATCCTGGCATCCATGACGGCCACCAACTCCTGGTTCCTTCTTGGAAGCGACAGCGTCACCATCGGATCAGCGACGCAGATCGATACTCCCCTCTGGCGGTCAGCGGCGGAGCTTCCATTGCAATCGATGGGAACTCATTGGTGCCGGGCGAATGTGGACTGGCCGCGGTTGACCAACACAGTCCCACTCCTCGCAGCCGTTCCTCTGCCACGATTTGACATCATGATTTTCGGCAAGGGAGAAGGGCTCCGCACCGAAGCCAATTTTCATCTCGCGGAACCGATGCACTCCGAGTTGGAACCCTGGCATCTTCCCACGAACACGATTCGAGATCCGCTGATCAGCTTCACGGTATTGCGCGGGATTGGCGGCTGGCTCGGCAAACAGGAGTGGTTTCGAAGCATGGGACTGGATGCCGTGCCGCAACAAGCCGTGGCTTGGGGACAGGCCGACACGCCTTTCCAGATCCAGGTTGCCGTTCCCGTTTCGAACGCGACCAATGCCTTCGAGCGTCTGACTGCCAATTGGGTGCCGCAGGTGAACTCCAACCTCCTGACTTCTCCTGTCGATGTCCTTTCCGTTCACACAAATCTCCTTCAGATCAGCGGTCAAATGATGGTTCTCCGGCCCTTCATCCGGCGCGCCCCCGAACCGACCGGCGAATTTTTGAACGGAGGAATCTTCCCTGTGGCACCCACCACAAATGCTCCACCACCCGAATTGTTCGAGCAGCTCAACAAGCCCAACCTTCTTTATTACGACTGGGAAATCACTGAACACCGACTGAAGCAGTTACGCGAAACTCTGGAGCTGCTGGGCATCCTGCTCACACTACCACCCATGGATGAGAAATCGCTCGCTCATCGATGGATCCAGGCTGCCAGCCCCAAGCTGGGAAACACTATCACTGAGATCACAACCACTTCGGCCACCGAACTTTCATTGGTTCGGCGATCTCATATCGGCCTCAACGGACTTGAACTGATCGCCCTGGCAAACTGGATCGAAAGCACGAATTTCCCGAACACGGATCTAAGTGTTGCTTTTCGGCCCCCGCCAACCTCCCGAAAGGCAGGCCCTTCAGCGAAGCCCAACCCTTGACGCGACTTGATGCTCAAACTCGGCGTCAACATCGATCATGTAGCCACGATCCGCGAAGCCCGGTATCGCGGACGTTCGACAGGGGAACCTGATCCCATTGAAGCGGCTCTCCAATGCGAGGCAGCCGGCGCGCACGGCATCACCGCGCATCTCCGGGAAGACCGGCGGCACATTCAGGATCGCGACATCTGGCGCCTTCGGGAAGCGATCAAGACGCGACTTAACTTCGAAATGGCCAATTCGCCTGAGATCGTCGAGATAGCCCTCAAGCTCAAGCCACACATCGTTTGTCTCGTTCCCGAGCGACGCGAGGAAGTCACCACCGAAGGAGGTCTCGACGTTGCCAGCCACGAGCAAGCCGTGCGCTCCACCTGTCGCCGCATGAACGACGCGGGAATCGAAGTCAGCCTTTTCATCGCGCCGGACCCGCGACAGATCGAGGCTGCGGCGCGAACAGGCAGTCAGTTTATCGAACTGCACACGGGTGCTTTCGCCGAAGAGTTCCATGATGCTGGCAAAAGAGCCACGGAGCTCGCACGACTCGTGGATGGCGCGCAACAGGCTCATAGCCTTGGAATGAAAGTGAATGCCGGCCACGGCCTGAACTACGAAAATCTCAAGACTCTCTATGCAGTTCCGCACATGATTGAACTCAACATCGGCCACAGCATCGTGAGCCGCGCCGTTACCACCGGTATCACCGCGGCGGTGATGGAGATGCTGAGACTCATGGACGGATACGGCAAGTGATCGCAAGAACGGGCAGTGTCCTGATCTTGCTCGTAATCTTAATCATAATCCCTCAGCCAAAAGGATTAAGAGTATGAGTAGGATTAAGATTAAGACACTACCCAGGAACGAATTCTTCGTTGAACAAAATGATTCTCGGCACCGGAATTGACATCATTGAAGTTGCCCGCATCCGGACTTCAATCGAACGTTTTGGAGAGCGCTTCTACCAGCGGATACTCCGGCCATTTGAGATTGAGTATTGCTTCAAGTTCAAGCATTCCGCTCCCCACATTGCAGCACGCTTCGCCGCGAAAGAAGCAATCTCCAAGGCGTTCGGCACTGGCATTGGAAAGGAACTTTCATGGCAGGACATGGAGATCGGACGGGAGACGGGCGGGAAGCCGTTTGTGATCCTTCATGATGGCGGCGCTCGCTTGTTAGACTTGAGAGCTGGCAAGATTGTCCATGTCAGCATGAGCCATACTGAGAACTACGCCACGGCCATCGCGATCCTCGAAGGCTGATCGACTCGTGCCGGCTACAGACGGGCTCAAAATCGGAGGATTCTCACTGTCCCTGCTGGCATTGGCTCTCCCGGTGTCAAGATCACTACGATATCCACGTAATCGCGCGTCTCGGTGCGGGCCGAAAGAGCGAGCGCCTTGTTGGGCGCAATGTCGAAGAGATGCAGCCGCCAGCCGAGTTGTGGGTCGCGTTCGATGGGAAACAATCGGAAAGCTGAGTCCGCCGCCCAATCGATTTCCACGTTCTCGGTTCCCCGGCTGATCCTGGCCTTGCGGAACGTGGATTCCTTCTCCCATTCACCGCAGCGTGAAGGTGTGTCCACCTGAAAGCCGGCTTCGCGCAAACTGGCGACATCGCGATTGCTGGCGCGCATCACTTCCTCGGCCAGTTCGTGGAAGATATCAACCCGAACACCGAAGCTGGTTTACAGAAGGAAACAAAGTAAACGAAGCGGGAAGGAGTTGGAGTTTCCCGGCCTGAATTCTTTTCAACATGGCACTTCCGGAAAGAAAGCATCGTCCCTTCGTTGTCTTTGTTGCCTTCTGTGAATTTCTTTTGGCGTTCGGGATTAAAGTCGTGCGAGAACCGGGCGGATTCATCGGCCGAGTTCAGCAAGATGCCCGGCAAAGTGGCTTTCCTCGCTGCGATTCCGGGCGAGAACTTTTAGTACGTCTTTCTGAAGAGCGGTGAGAGGCATCGGTGAAGTTCCTGGGCGGATCGCCAGGCGCGCCGACCGCCGTATTCGCAGAGGTGTTCAACGACCAGCCGGACGTCGGCAAGGTGGCGCACACGCGCAATGGGGTGCCAAAACCAAAAGCACTCGGGAAAAGTCCGCACCAACGTAGAGGCGCGTTCGATCAATTCCGGCGGGGCCGGGATCGGCGACGCAGCTTCGTGCAATTCGTCCGGTGTGCTTGTCATGTCGCGGTTTTACGGCGTGACGGATTCAACGGCAAGGTTGCGATTTCGTGGGCTCGCAGCCTCTCACACGCGCACTGTCGGACGACCGCCGCGTTTCTTGCGGTCGCGGTCTTTGGGTTTGGTGTAGCTGACTTGCGGATGGGAACCGCCTGCAACAGGCCCGGACTTGCCGTCGCCGAATTGCCTCTTCAGCTCGCGCACCTGATCGCGCAGCAGCGCGGCCTTCTCGAACTCAAGGTTGTTCGCGGATTCGAGCATCTCCTGCTCCAGCTCGCGCAGTGTCTCCGTGACATCAAAATCCTTCACGGTTTCGTTCAGCATCGCCGTGGCGCGGTCGCGCTGGCCTTGGGTGCTGGAGAGACTGTCTTCAACGGCCCGGCTGACGCTGCGCGGCGTGATCCCATGCTCGGTGTTGTAGGCGATCTGCTTCTTCCGGCGATAGTCGGACGTGGCGAGAAACTTTTGAATGCTCTGCGTCATCACATCGGCGTAGAGAATCACCTTGCCGTGCAAGTGACGCGCGGCGCGGCCGGCGGTCTGGATCAGACTTGTTGCCGAGCGGAGGTAACCTTCCTTGTCCGCATCAAGAATCGCGACCAGCGAGACTTCCGGCAGATCGAGTCCTTCACGCAGAAGGTTGATGCCGACGAGCACGTCAAACTCACCCTTGCGCAAGGCGCGCAAAATCTCCACGCGCTCGATCGCGTCGATTTCGCTGTGAAGGTAACGGACGCTGATGCCGATGTCGCGCAGGTAATCGGTCAGTTCCTCGGCGGTGCGTTTGGTCAGTGTCGTGACGAGGACACGCTCCTTCTGCTCCACGCGCAGGCGGGCTTCGTTGATCAGATCGTCGATCTGGCCTTTGAGGGGACGAATGGCGATTTCGGGATCGACCAAGCCAGTCGGACGGACGATCTGCTCGGCGATGCGGTCCTTTGACCATTCGAGTTCCCGGGGGCTGGGTGTGGCGCTGACATAGATCGTTTGTTTTTGCCAGGCTTGGAACTCCTCGAAAGTCAGCGGGCGGTTGTCGAGCGCGCTCGGGAGACGGAAGCCGTAATTGACCAGCACCGATTTTCGCGAGCGGTCTCCGGCGTGCATGCCGCCAATCTGTGGTACAGTCGCATGTGACTCATCGATGACCAGCAGGTAATCCTCGGGAAAAAAATCGAACAGCGTGTAAGGCCGGGAACCGGGCGGTCGTCCGCTCAAGTGGCGCGAGTAATTCTCGATGCCGGAGCAGAAGCCCATTTCGAGGAGCATTTCCAGATCATACTCGGTGCGCATCTTGATGCGCTGCGCCTCCAGAAGTTTGCCCTCCTTCTCGAATTCGGCGATGCGGTCGCCCAATTCCTCGCGGATGCTCAAGGTGGCGCGCTTGATTTTGTCCATCGGAGTCGCGAATTGCTTGCTCGGGAAGATCGTGACGACCTGGAGTGTTTCGATCTTCTCCCCAGTCAACGGGTCGAAACGAGTGATCCGCTCGATCTCTTCACCGAAGAATTCGAAGCGCAGGCCTTCCTCGCTTTGGGAGGGACGCATCTCGACGGTGTCGCCGCGCACGCGAAACTGGCCGCGCTCGAAGGCGATGTCATTGCGGTTGTATTGGAGATCGATGAGCTGGCTGAGGAATTGTTCACGGGTGATCTCCTGGCCGACCCTCAACGGAATGATCAGGGCTGCGTAATCCTCCTTGCTCCCGATGCCGTAAATGCACGAGACGCTTGCCACCACGATCACGTCACGCCGCGAGAAGAGCGAACTCATGGTGGAGAGACGAAGGCGCTCGATCTCCTCGTTGATGCTCGAATCCTTCTCAACAAACGTGTCGGTGCGCGGAATGTAGGCCTCGGGCTGGTAGTAATCGAAGTAGCTGACGAAGTACTCGACAGCGTTGTTGGGAAAGAAGCTTTTGAACTCGGCGTAGAGCTGGGCTGCGAGGGTCTTGTTGTGCGACATGACCAAAGTCGGCCTGCTTACGTTCTTGATGACGTTGGCGATCGTGAATGTCTTGCCGGAGCCGGTGACGCCGAGGAGCGTTTGGTGGGGTGCGCCGGAGAGCAGGCCCTCGGTCAGTTTCGCGATGGCCGTCGGCTGATCACCGGCGGGACTGTAATGAGAGACGAGTTCAAACATTGGGATCGTGGCTCTTTGCGTTTCAGCCCACCGTCACCGGCACCAGGGTCATGGTGTCATTGCCGAAGATGTCGATGACCTTCACGGCGATCGTGTAACGGCCGGGTTTGGCATAGGTGTTGGCGACGCTGGTCAATTCCAGGTCGCGATCCTGCCGGGTGCGGAAGCTTTGCCATTCGTTCTCAAAGATGTACGCGCCGGTCCAGCGTTCCTCGAAGTCGATGAACTCGCCGAGACTGGCGGTGCCGGGCAATGCGCCTTCGACACCGAGATTTTTCGCCACCTTGATGATTTCCTTGCGGCTCTCGTAATCGAAATCCACCGCCCAGTAGTCCACCCAGTCGGTCCATTGCTTGGTGAGCACGTCGCGGGTCAGGATGCCATCCTTGTCCTTGCTCACTTTGATGAGCTTGCCGGCTTCGCACACAACCTCGCTTTTGCCTTCCTTCAAATCAGCGGCGATGGCGTCGGCCATGCCTTGCGAGTAGTAAACGGAGAAATCGGTCAACTCCACCGCCACGGTCAACTCTCCACTCGTAGCAGCCGACGTGAGGAGGCTCTGATCTTTCTTGCCCTTGCTGGCGGCCGGAGAAGTTTGAGCCTCCTCACGTCGGCTGCTACGAGCGTTGAGGCCAAATCTCGGCGTCACTTCGATGTAGGCCACGTCGTGGAAACGCACCTGGCCTTTCTCCACGGCGCGCTTGTCGAAGACTTCGGGCGGGATGGTCTTGGGCGCGAGGTCAATGCCCTTGTGCTTCGCCTCGTCCAGCACGGCGGGGAACAGGCCCATCTCGAACTCGAACGCCAGCACGTCCACGCGCGAGGCGCCGCGCTTGCGGCATTCCGTGATGACCTCCTCCACGAACAGCCGCCCCACGGGCAGGTTGATCGGGCCGACGACCACAAGGCGGTTGCCCTGTTTGCCGTGGAAGAATTCGTCGCCCAGGCGACGAAGGGGGAGCGCGACCGTCCCGGTCGCACTTCCCGGCGTCCCGCCGGGAAGCTCGGACGCGGCGACTGCCACTTTCGCACCCTTCTTCCCACGCGCGTTGCCGCTCCCCGATCCGTCGGGCGGGACGCCCGACGGGGCGACCGGGACGGTCGCGCTCCCTGGACCAAAGCTCCCCCCGCCGAGTGGCTCGGCGCGGTAGGCTTTGAGGATCAGGTCGCGGAACTCCTGTTCCTTGCGGGCGAAGGCCTGCTCCTTCTTTTTGCCGGTGAGCCGCCCGGCGACGTTGAGATAGGCCTGGCGCTCGTAGCGGCCGAGGTTGAGCACCTCGAAGGCGCGGAAGGGCTGGCCGCCGGCCTTCAACTCGCGCTGCACCTGGATGAGCCGCTTGCGCGTGGTGTGGATGCCGAACTTGCCGAGGTCGGTGGCGATCCATTTGCGCCCGAGCTTTTCGGCCACGGCGGCGGTCGTGCCGCTCCCGCAGAAAAAGTCCGCCACCAAATCGCCTGCGTTGCTGCTGGCTTTGAGAATGCGCTCCAACAACGCTTGGGGTTTCTGCGTGCGATAACCTTTCGCTTCAATTGAACCGCCAGCGAGATAGGCAATGTCGTTCCAGTTGTCGCTCAAAGGAACGCCCGGCATCTCGTCGAGGAACATGATTCTGCATCGCTTGATGGGATTGCCGTCCTTGCCAAGTTTGATTCTCCCGTGGCTGTTGGGAACTTCGGTTTGCGGGGCGTTCCAAAGCGCCTCCATGTTTTCCGGCGTTGCTCGCCAACGCGCTAACGTGCCGTGGAAATCCCAAAACTTCATCGAGCCGCGAGGGTCGAGCATGTTCTCGGCTTTGTAGTAACGGCCCGACGGAAGTTTGTTCCATTCGGCGTCAATGTATTCCGCCGAGTAAGGCATGAACTGCACATTGAGGTGTGCGTTTTCGGAACGCGCGAAATACATGATGCAGTCTTTCACTTTCCCATACTGGTCGCTCGCGTCGTTGTGTGAAGCGGCACGCACCCAAGTAATTTCGTTTCGATAGTTCGACTTGCCGAAAATTTCTTCCATCACGAGCCGAACGCTGCTGTTTAACCTCCAATCCACATGCACGTAAATGCTGCCGTCGCTGTGCATCAAATCGCGCATGAGGATGAGGCGTTCGTAAATCATGGCGATGAAGGAATCCGCGCCGCGCCCCCAGGTGTCGCGGTAGGCGATTTGTTCGAGGAGGTTCGGCTCTTTGTGGAAGGTCTCGCCGCCAATCGCGATGTCCATGCTGAAATCCGCGCCCACGTCAAACGGCGGGTCAATGTAGATGAGCTTGAGGCCGCCGGCGTCCTCGATCTGGCGGCGGAGCGCGCCGCTCTTGAGCGAGGCGAGGATGAGCTTGTTGTCGCCCCAGATGAGTTTGTTGGTCCAGCCCTTGACCTGCCGGCCGCCGCTATCGAGTTGGAGGCCGAGCTCCTCGTCGTCGCGCTTTTCCTTCCGGGGTTCGTCAATGTGTTCGAGGGTCTGGAAGGGGAGGATGGCGGTGCAGACTTCGCGGGACTTGCCGTTCCAGACGAGTTCGACCTCGCG
>SIBF01000092.1 GCA_009695275.1 Pedosphaera sp.
CCACGGGATTTGAATGAGCAACTGACCGAGTTGGATTTGCTAAAATTATTCTCGCAACCGCCAGCTTGGGCGGATTTGTAGCCCGGAACATTTGAGACAACTCTCAAATCATTCGGGATTTTGCTCAACCGTCAGGGAAGTTAGGCTAGAGATACTCAAGGGACTCAGCTTTCCTTTGCATACCCGACACTACCACCGGCAACAAACTGTCGTCTTTTGACACCCTTTCGCGCTTCGGCACCAAGAGAGACGTGGCGACGATGCTGCAAATGTCTGTACGCTCTGTGGACAATTACCTGGCCGTCGGCTGCCCCGTAATCATGTTATCACCGGAGTGCTTGAGTGATCGCTTCCACTTGATCAATTCCCCAAGGCACGTTTCAGGCAAACGATACACGACGCGCCCGTCTGCGCGGCGTTCAGTGAAACTTGCCAAAAGTCCTTTCCATTCAGCTTCGCAATTTTCTTCCCGCCAGCCGTGTTCCTTGGCGATTGCTTCTGTCCGGTCATCGAGCTCCTTGGGTGTCACCATGCGGGACTCTTTCACCTGAGCCTTCTTCACCTCGGACTCGGCATGTGCTCCATAAGGCCAAAGTGTCTTGCCGTCTTCACCGGTGACAGAAATGCCCTTCTTGCGAAGAAAAAAACCCATGTGATCAAGCCGTTGCCACTTACGCAGATTCTCCAACACGGACCTTTCTGTGGTGAGCCGCACGCCTCCTTTAGCAAGAAATCGCCGCGCTGCGTCATTCCGTTTGTCAGGTTCTAACAGATACGCCCGACCCACGCGGCCATAACTGAGGCATACCGAATCTCATGGGCAAGTTCGTGATCTCCGCACCCCCGCGCTATGTCGAGAACCGGCAAGTTGTTGTGCTTGGCGACAAACTCTCTCGCGTGAAGATATAGTGACACGGCTTTCTTCACCGCAACCGCTGGGGCCGTTTGGATTCCAAAGCCTGCTGCGATCTGCGCCAGTTGCGCGGGGGGAGGCAGTTTGATCGGCTTTGAGAGACTTACGCCGTCTGCGGATTGGCGGCTGTGTTTAGTTGGCTCTGTGGGTTGCTTGTCGGGTTTGTCTCTCATAGTGCGTTCATCCATTGGCAGATGTTTCAGATGAACAACTCCGCGCTGACGCTGGAGTGCTTTGCCAGTTTGCGAATGTGATTGAAGGTCAGGCAGCGGCAATTGTTTTGACGATGAAGCTGTTGAGGCTTTCTCCGGCGGCGAGTGCTTTTGCAGCCAACCTCCGATGCAAGGCCGGTTCCAGGCGGAGCACGAATTTGCCGCTGAATTCTTTTTTGCCCAGTGGTTCGGGGAAGGCTTGTCCATCTTTTTCGATCTGTTCAATCCATTCTTCCACGATCTGGCAAAGCGCGGTGTACACCTTCGCTTCGTCGCTCCCGTGACAGCATGGGCCAATGAGCGGCGGCGCACTGCCCACAAAGCAACCGTCTTCCGTGCTCCATTCCACAATCTTGAGGTATTGCGCTGCCTTGGCCTTCAGTTCACTTCGTTTCATTGGTCTTTGAGAGTTCGATTTTCTGCCGCATTTCCTTTTCCTGGTAAGGCTTGGCATCCTGACCGGCCTGACCGCTCAAGGTGACGCGTAATCCTTTTGGATGAACGTAATTGCGGTGACTTCCTTTGCCGCCACGATCCGCAAATCCTACCCGCTCCAGGTCTCGCCATGAGTTGGCGAATCTTGCGCGGCATTTCAGTATCAAACTAATACCGTGCCTCTCCATGCCCGTCAACGGAGTATCCGTGCGCGTGCTGAGCGCGTCAGGCTTGGCCGTTCCGCGTCAGCAGTTCCCTTCAGAGCGTTATCACGCAACAGCGGCGGCGGGCATGTTCACGACGTTGGCTTTTGTAACTGGAGCTATGTCAAACCACGCCCGCGCCTGTCGCTCTGTGCGCAAGTGGCGGTAGTGCCTGACGATGACTTGCTCTGAGTTCCCGGCCTCCAAGGCGACTTGTGCCGTATTGCCCACCAGAGCGAGGCGGCAGGAAATCCAGGTGTGACGAAGGGCATCCGGCAGCCATTTCACGCCGCTGGCTTTCACGACACCACGGCGGGCGACGGTGAATTGATTGGCGGTGCCGGACCAGACCTTGCCACTCGGTTTGGAGTGCGGCGCGAGCCAAGCTCCGAGCGGTTCCAAAACGGGAACGTGCCGATGCGTGCGGGTCTTGGAGCCGCGCCCGGTGACGTGGATGAATCCTTCCGCGAGATTCGCGTCCTGCCAGTCGAGCCGCCACACTTCGTCAGGGCGCATACCAGCAAACGCAAGCAAGGCAAGCGCCGTCAGGTATTCACCCTCTGCGGCGGTGAGCAGAGCGTGGAGTTGCTCAGGTGTGTAGATCGTAATGGCCTGATCACGGCGCATTTTCACTTCGGGAAGAGTCACCACGGGGTTTTCGCCACGCGCGATCAGTCCCCTGCCCTCGCACCAGCCGAAGAAATTATTCAGCACGCGGCGGTAGTTCAGGCGGCTCTGCGGGCCAAGGTCGAGGGAGTCCAGCCAGTCGGCCAGATCAGGGCTGCTGACGTTCGCCACAGCTTTTTGAAAGGCATCACCAAAGCGATTGAGACGGAGCGAGAGATCGCCGATGGAGCGGTCGCGGAGGTTGTCCTTGCGCTTGGCTTCCAGGAATTGCGCCACGGCATCGGCGACGCGCACTTGAGGCAACTGGGCAGGATGGCGGCGGGCGTAGTCCTTGGACGCGGCAAGCAGTCCCGGCAGGCTCCCACCAAGGCGGAGACATTCCGCCAGCATTGCGGCGGCAGTGGGCAGGGAGACATTGTGACGGGCGAGAGCTTGGACTGCGGCAGCGTAGTTGGAAGCGTCTTCGTTGGTCAAGGAAGCGGCGACGACTTCACGCTCGCTCAGTTTCCGGGCAAGCCGCTGTGCCGCCTCCAAGGCGTCGGCTTCGGCAGGATAGCAGTCAAAGCGGCGTTTGCCTTCAGCGTAGTTGGCGACCATGAATGCGGTGCTTCCGGTCGGTGTTTGGCGGCGATAGACGGAGATTGAGACGCGGCCCAAGCGGACTTTTCGGGGCCAAGAATCACTTTTGGAAGGCTTGCGTGACGACGGTGAGTTGACGCGCGAACTGTTGCACAAGTGTTGCACTAACACAAGTCTGACTTGTGTTACAGGGAGGCGATAAACTGAGTTAAATCATTGATAACAAGGGTGGTACTCCCGCCCGGAATTGAACCGGGATCAACGGTTTAGGAAACCGCTGCTCTATCCATTTGAGCTACGGAAGCAATGCTTGGAATTCCGATATTCTGCGATCAACTCAGCGCCCGGAACTCCTGATTCAGTCCTGTGAATCTGACACCCTGTGTCCGACACATAAGCCAACACGATAGAGATCAAGGTGTCACGATAAGGTCGCCACTACATGGTTGAGAGGGCATCCGTGCCGACGCAAAACAGCAGGGACTTATTACGGCTTCGCTCCGCGAGCACGCAAGAAGTTTCGTCCGGTTCTCCGTTCTCCCCCTCTGCAGCCACTCTGTTTCGATTTTCATTTCCAGATCCGGTCGGAGCCCTGAGTTCACGGAAGACATTGCGCTGCGACCCAAAGCTGTGCTGAATTAGTCGCGCACTCGAACTTCACCGCGAAACTCTAACATGCGAAACCGATTCCTCCGCCCGGCATTTCTCGCCGGCCTTTTCACTCTCCTCGCCATCGTACCGTGCCGGGCACAATTCCAGGGTCAGCGGACTTACTGCAACCCGATGGACATCGACTACAAGTACAACTTCGAGCAGGAAGCGCGCGGCATTTCGTTTCGCTCCGGAGCGGACCCCGTCATCGTCAATCACAAAGGAGAATACTTTCTCTTCGTCACAATTTCCGGCGGCTGGTGGCACTCAAAGGATCTGGTGAACTGGCGGTTCATCAAGCCGGACGTCGCCCCGCAGACCTGGCCAAAGGAAGACATGTGCGCACCGGCAGCGCTCTCCGCCGGTGGCAGGCTCTACCTCTTTCAATCCACCTTCGGCCAGCGGCCCATTTGGGTGACGGATGCTCCCGAGTCCGGACGCCTCGAACACTTCAATCCCCTGCTCCCACAGATTCCGGGCGCACAGGGTCCTTGGGATCCCGACATCTTCCATGACGACGATACGGATCGCTGGTTCATGTATTTCGGTTCATCGAACCTGTATCCGCTCTATGGCATAGAGCTCGATCCAACGAACAAGCTCACCTACATCGGAAACTCCCACGAGCTTTTCAAACTCCAGCCCGAGCGGCACGGCTGGGAACGTTTCGGTCCCAACCACACCAGTTCAATCACACCATTCATGGAAGGCGCGTGGATGACCAAGCACAACGGGAAATACTATCTCCAGTACGGCGCGCCTGGCACCGAGTACAACGTGTACGCCAATGGCACCTACGTGGGTGATGGACCATTCGGCCCCTTCACTTACGCGCCAAATAACCCCATCTCCTACAAGCCCGGCGGCTTCGTCACCGGTGCTGGACACGGCAACACTTTTCAGGACAACTTCGGCAACTACTGGAACACAGGCACACCGTGGTGGGCGGTGAACTTTGATTTCGAGCGGCGCATCGCGATGTTCCCGACGGCGTTTGATGAGGACGGATTGATGTTCGCAAGCACGCGGTTCGGCGACTTCCCTCATTTCCTCCCAACCAGGAAGTGGCAGAAGCCCGAAGAACTGTTCACTGGTTGGATGCTGCTGTCATATCGCAAGCCTGTCACAGCTTCGTCATATCGCGGCGTGTTCACTGCGGCAAATGTGACGGACGAGAACCCGCGGAGCTATTGGGTCGCCGGCTCGAACAAACCAGGCGAGTGGCTGACGATTGACCTTGGCCATCCCTGCGAAGTGCGCGCCGTACAGGTCAACTTCACCGACTACAAGTCCGGCATCTATTCCAACGGTTCGAATGTTTTCACACAACTCAAGCTGCACGCGTCGATGGACGGAACGAACTGGTTGATGGTCGCAGATCTCACAAAGGAAAGGCGCGACCGGCCAAATGCCTACCTCGAACTAAAGGAGCCTGCCTCCGCCCGTTACATCAAGTATGAACACATCCATGTCGCTGCGCCGAATCTCGCGGTGAGTGACATCCGTGTGTTTGGAAATGCCGGCGCTGAATCGCCCTTATCGCCATCCAATTTGCAGGTGCGCCGAGACGGCAACGATTCTCGCAACGCGTTCATCACTTGGGAGGACGTGCCTGATGCCGTCGGCTACAACATTCTGTGGGGCATTCGCGACGACAAACTCTATCAGACCTATCAGGTGTTCGCCGACCAACGACCAGCCCTCGAGTTGCGCGCCTTGACGTTGAACCAAGGTTACAGCTTTGCCATCGAAACGTTTAACGAGAGCGGCGTTTCCCGGCCAAGTAAGGTCGTGCGCATCCCATGAAGTTAGGGCAGTATCCTTCTTCATGACTCGCTTCAGAATACTTTCGTTGCTCGCCAGCTTTGTTGCCATCACCACGCATGGACAAACGGCTACCAATGACGCGCTCCGTTACTGGCCGCAATGGCGCGGACCATTGGCGAATGGTGTGGCACCACAAGCAAACCCACCGATCGAATGGAGCGAGAAGAAGAACATCCGCTGGAAACTTGAGCTGCCAGGCAAGGGACATTCATCACCCATTGTTTTCGGTGACCGCGTCTTTCTGCTCGCGGCGGCACCTGTTGGCGAGGCGCAAAAGCCGGTGTTCGATTCCGCGCCGGGCGTGCATGACAGCGTGCCAGTGACACACCGGCATGAGTATGTCGTGATGGCCATCAGCCGGAAAGATGGGCGGGTGTTGTGGAAAAAGGTGGTGCGCGAGGAATGGCCGCACGAAGGTGGTCACAACACCGGAAGCCAGGCATCAAATTCGCCAACCACCGACGGCGAGCTGCTCTATGCATTTTTTGGTTCACGCGGGCTTTATTGCCTGGACTTCAATGGAGAAGTGAAGTGGCAGAAGGAGCTTGGCAAAATGCAGACATTGCACGCACACGGTGAAGGCAGTTCTCCGGTGCTTCATGGCGACACACTCATCGTCAACTGGGATCACGAAGGCAACTCCTTCATCCACGCCTTCGACAAACACACTGGCCAGCAGCTCTGGAAAGTCGGACGCGACGAGAAGACTTCCTGGTCCACGCCGCTCATCGTCGGGCACGATGGCAAAATGCAAGTCATCGTCAGCGCCACGAAACGTGTTCGCGGCTATGAGCTCGCGACGGGCGAGCAGCTTTGGGAATGCGCCGGGCTCACCGACAACGTTGTCTCTTCGCCCGTCTTTACCCGGGGGATGGTCATTGCCGGCAATAGTTATTACTCGCAGGCAATGCTGGCGATTCGCCTCGCTGGCGCGAGGGGCGACATCACAGGCACCACCAACGTCGCGTGGTCGCTCAACCGCCTCACGCCCTACGTCTCCTCGCCGCTGCTTTACGACGACAGGCTCTACCACATCCGCCACAACCAAAACATTCTCGTGAGCCTTGACCCTATGACCGGCCAGTTCCGTGGCAAACCGCTACGGCTCGACGGCATCCGCGACTTCATCTTTGCTTCTCCCGTCGGCGCTTCCGGTCGTATCTACGTGACCGCGCGAGACGGGACGACCGTTGTCCTGCGCCACGACGCGAAGAACGCGACGCTGGCGGTAAACCACCTCGATGATTCCTTCAGCGCTTCACCGGCCATGGTGGAAAAGGAACTTTATTTGCGTGGGGAAAAGTTCCTCTACTGCATTGCGGGCGAGTAAGCGGCTTGACGGGGACGATGCGGATACTGGCCCTTGACGCTGGAAACGACCAGGCACAGACTCTTTGCATCAACCCGAACGAGCCACTGAACCCGCCCTTACGGCCCGTGCGATGATGGGCTCGTTGACGATGGTCAGTGGTTGTCCAATCCCGCAAATTTGATGAGCAAGAACAAACGACCCAGGCGGCCCAAGCGCGACGGAACTCATTCCCGATTCACTCTATCACGCCAGCAAGTTCTCATCGCGGTGATTGGCTTGATCGGAGCGGGTGTTTTGGCCGTGGCCTGGCAGCGACACCGGAGCGAGCGGCCCGGGCAAAGCCGGGCGGAGCGTTCTGGAGGCTCGTTGACGTTCAGTCGAGACGTTGCTCCGATTGTGTTTGAACACTGTACGCGCTGCCATCAGGAAGGGCAATCGGCGCCCTTCCCGCTCACGAGCTACGCCCAGGTCAAAAAACACAGCAAAGAGATAGTTAAAGTGACGGCGAGCCGGTATATGCCGCCCTGGCTGCCGGAGTCTGGGTTTGGAGAATTTGCCGAGCCACGTCTGCTCACAGCCGGGCAGATTGGCCTCCTTCGCGAATGGGTCGCGCAAGGGGCGGTGGAAGGCGCTCCCGGGACGCTTGTGCCCAGTCGCAAAGTGACCGATGGCTGGCAACTCGGCCAGCCCGATTTGGTGATCACGATGCCCCAGGCCTACACCCTCCCCGCCGAGGGCCGGGATGTTTATCGGAACTTTGTCATCCCGATCCCAACACGCGAACGGAGTTATGTCGCCGCCGTCGAGTTTCGCCCCGACAACCCGCGAATCGTGCATCATGCCTTCATGAAGATTGATCGCACTCGCTATTCGGCCCGGCTTGATGAACAAGATCCCGAACCGGGCTTCAGCGATATGAAAACTCCGGCAAGCGCGCAGATGCCCGAAGGCCAGTTCCTGACCTGGCAGCCTGGAAAAGTGCCGTCCCGATGTGCCGAAGGATTCGCATGGACACTCGAGAAAGGCAGCGACTTCGTTCTCCAGCTTCATCTAAATCCCACAGGCAAACCAGAGACGGTTCGAGCCTCGATCGGATTTTATTTCACGGATAAGCCGCCTCTCAAATCGCCGTTCAAAATCTGTCTCCTGTCCTATGTCATTGATATCCCGGCCGGCCAGGCTGATTACCTGGTTGCGGACAGCTATGAGTTGCCCGTGGACCTCGAAGTTTATGGGGTGCTTCCTCACGCTCATTATCTTGGCAAGGATCTGCGGGGTTTCGCGCTGCTGCCCGATGGGAGCAAACGCTGGCTCATCTGGATCAGGAACTGGGATTTTAACTGGCAAGGGGATTATCGATACAAAGCTCCGGTTTTCCTGCCCAAGGGAACGAAGGTATGCATGGAGTACCGTTATGACAATTCCGCTCAAAATCCGCGCAATCCGAATACGCCACCGCTACCGGTCGCTTACGGCTACCAATCAACCAACGAGATGGCCGAACTCTGGTTCCAAACGGCACCGCTCGATGCGAAGGAAGGGACCATATTAGCCGATCATTACAAGGCCAAAACAATTCAAGTCGCCCAGGACGGAAGTGTTCACCACTTGCGCATCAACCCGCAGGATTTCGAAGCGCACATGAATCTGGGCATGGTGCTTGATCTCCAGGGCAAGATTAGTGAAGCGGCTGTGCATTTCCAGCGGGCCGTTGAGATTAACCCGCTGGAGGATAATGCGCGCTATCTACTCGGTGTGGCATTGCTCGAATTGGGCAGATTGATCGACGCTCAACGGCAACTCGAACGAGCGGTCGAGATCAATCCAGATAACTTCAAAGCCTTTAATCATTTGGGCATGACTTTTCTCAACCAGGGAAACCTTGCTCAAGCCGAGCGCTGTTTGAGGGAGGCGCTCCGCCTGAATCCGGAAGATCCCATCGCCGGCGAAAACCTGGATGCCCTTCTCAAAGCAAAGGGCCGGCGCTGATAATTCCTTCGCTTGGAGACCGCCTGCTGCTCCGTATCGACGCCCCCCAAGCGTGGGCGCATCCGCGAATGAGGACAGGCCCAATCCACTCCCTTCTATTTGAATGTTCCGCCAGATGAGGATTTGCTCTCTGCAATGTGGACAGTTGCACGGGCGCTCGAGCATGGCGTTTACCTGCTCTTACCCCAGATCGTGCTGCTGGCACGGCCACGGGATGGGTTTGCCGTCGTAGCGCAGATTTCCAATCTGCTGTATCGCGGATTTCCAATCCGCCACCGCCGGGAAGTGCTCACGGCCTGCCGACTGGAAGTCGGCGATACAGCAGGTTGGAAACCTGCGCCACGAGGCCGAGGTCGCCCTTCCTCAGTGAGAGCGAGATGTGGGGAAAGAGCATGGCGTTTACGTCGCTTCAACGTTGGGAAATCGAAAGGGCAATCGTTTCAGATTTCTGTTTCCCTCCAGGCCGCTCTCTGTAAATTCATGCGCGATTCGCAAAGATGATTCACTGCTGGAAAGCCATGTGCAAACCTGTCATTCCGATCGCCGGCCCGGTTTTTCTGTTCAGCCTGCTCTTGTCGCTTTTCGCCTGCGCGGATCGTTCCGGAGCGGTGGACGATCTCATCATCACCGAGGTGATGGCGGCGAACAAACGATCCCTCCTCGATCAGGATCGAGAACCCTCCGATTGGATTGAAATTCACAATCCCGGTTCCGACACCGCCTCGCTCGATGGCTGGCATCTTACCGACGATCCAAGAATGCCTGCGAAATGGGCCTTTCCTGCCGCAAAACTCAAGGCTGGTGGCTATCTGGTGATTTTTGCATCCCAGAAGGACCGCAGAGTTCCAGGTTCGGAACTGCACACGAACTTCAAGCTGAACCGTGAAGGCGAATTCCTTGCGCTCACGAAACCCGATGGGAGCATCGTGTGCCAGCTCTCGCCAGGTTACCCATTTCAAATTGCAGACACTTCATTCGGGGTTGACCTCGCCAGTTTCGCTGCTGCAAAACCCAAGACCCTAGTGGCCAGCACGACGGTTCCAATTTCAACGATTCCCACAAATTGCCTCCGGTATTTTCCATCCCCAACACCTGGCACGCCAAACGCCACCGGATTCTTCCGGCTTTCCGCAGCTCCGAAGATCAACAAGCCAGGTGGTGTTTACTCAAAGAGTGTTTCTCTCGAACTCAAGTCGCCCGCCACCGGGGCCAAATTCCATTTCACCCTGGATGGCTCCGAGCCGGGCATCAAGTCGCCTGCCTACGCCGGGCCAATCGAAATTGCCACCAACACAGTCCTCAAAGCGCGCGCCTTCGAGCCAGACGCAGCACCCAGCGCCGTGGCGCAGGAGACCTACACCTTCGCTGACGAATCCATGGCGGGCTTCACATCCAATCTCCCCCTGGTGGTGATCAACACCCTTGGCCAGCGGCTGGCGCGCGAATCTCAATCGGCAATGAGCGTGCGTTTCATCGATGCCAAAGGCGGTCGTGCGAACCTCACCGGGCCGCCCGATTTTGACGGAGTTGCCCGGGTGCAGTACCGCGGATACACCTCCATGCGCCAGTCCAAGAAATCGTTTTCCTTGAAGACTCTGGATGACGCCAGCGAAGCGCGAAAAATCCCACTGCTTGGCCTGCCCCAGGACAGCGACTGGGTCCTCTACGCCCCCTATTCCGACAAATCCCTGATGCGCGATGTGCTGGCTTATGAACTCAGCAATCAGATGGGGCGCTACGCGCCGCGCACGAAGTTCGTGGAACTTTTCATCACGCGAACAGGAGGACGGCTGACCCAGCGTGATTACGCAGGGGTTTACGTGCTCGTGGAGAAGATCAAACGCTCCAAAAACAGAGTTAACATTGCCGCGCTCCAACCCACCGACAACACCGAGCCTAATATCACCGGCGGCTACATTTTCAAAAAAGATCACCAGGACAAGAATGAACCCAGCTTCGTCACCGGCGCTGGGATCCAGTTCTACTACGTCGAGCCCAAGGCCTCCGAGATCACGCCAGCGCAGCGCACCTGGCTGACCCGTTATTTGAACCGGTTCGACAAGGCGCTTCAAAGCGCCCAATTCAAGGATCCGGTTCGCGGCTATCCCGCTTACATCGACGCGGACTCATTCATTGACCACTTCTGGCTGGTCGAGGCGACAAAGAATATCGACGGCTTTCGATTCAGCGCATTTTACCATCTTGATCGCGGTGGGAAACTCAAGATGGAGCCCGCATGGGACTGGAACCTCAGTTTCGGCGGTGCTGAGGGGCGCGGAGGCGCAAGCACATCCGGCTGGTATCATCACACGCTGGATGAGGACCAACAGTACACCTGGTACCCGCGGCTTTTTCAAGATCCCGACTTTGCGCAGAAGCGAACCGACCGTTGGAGCGAATTGAGAAAATCCGTTTTCGCAACAGACACGATTCTAAAACGCATTGACGCACTGGCAGCGCAGCTCAAAGACGCGCAGGAGCGCAATTTCCGCCGCTGGCCGATCCTCGGTCAGCATGTCCACCCCAACGCCTACGTTGGCGACACCTACGAGCAGGAGGTTCGTTATCTGAAGACCTGGACTCAGCGCCGGCTCGCCTGGATCGACGGTCAGGTGCCACCCGCACCCACTGTGAACTTTGACAACGCCACGACGACTTTCCAGGCCAAGTCAGGGGAAATCTATTTCACCACGGACGGCTCCGATCCTCGCCTGCCGGGCGGCGACCTCTCGCCAAAGGCTCAGCTTTACGACAAGCCCATTCCCGCCAGCAACGGCCAGCGTCTATTGGCCCGAAGCCGTCAGCGCAACACGTGGAGCGCGCCGTCAGCAAAACCTCAATCGCGCTGAACCTCTCGAAAAGCAATGGTTGTTCGGGCCTCCAATCACTGCCCCAGCACCACTGACTCGATTCTTGAAATGAGCCAATACCGTTCGGGCTTGTGCAATTGAACCTTCAGCTCCCTCACCAAAGTGTTCGTCTGCCCTTCGATGGTTGCCAAAGCGACGGTGTAAACCAACGCCTGCCGGGTCGCCGGATCGATGGTCACATGCACTTCCTCGAACTGCACCTCCATCCGCTGTAGTTGGGAACGCGTCGCCAGCACCTTTTCACGAAGATCACTGCGATCATTCACATGCAGATTAATGCCGTCGATTTGCATTGTGATGTCCTGCGTAAAGAACTCGATCACCTTGTTGGCGTTGGCAATCTTGCCGATCGCCGACTCGCCAGAGCGGATGGAAGCCGCCCTGGCGAGATCTGCCAGAGATTTCCGAATCGCCCGTTCATCATTCGGCCAGAGCCAGGCAATGATCAAAACGACCACGGACAGAGGCAAGAACCAGACAACAATTCGCTTCAGAAAAGAACCTTTCCCACAATCTGCCAGACCATGATCTGGCGGTATTCCGTGACGTCTCGATTGTCCCCGATCACGAAGTAATGATGAGGTTCCACCACGAATCGTTGCTGCGGGCGGAATCGCCCGGGAAAGACCACATAAGGCTCCTCCAGGGGCTCCCCGTTGATCCAAACCCTGTCACCCTGCAAGAGAATGCGGTCGCCGGGCAACCCAATGACGCGCTTGAGCCACATGTGCCGCTCGCCGATGATCCGGAGCGATACCACATCGCCTCGTCGAGGATTTGAGCCTAAGTATGCCAGGCGATTCACAAGATTAGGTCGCCCGTTGTTGTAAGTAGGCGCCATGCTTTGACCGATGACCCGGATGGGCAGCAGAATGAATTTGAAAACAATCATCGCGCCGATGACCAGCAGAACAACCCGCAACAAAGTTCTGCTCGGGCGTCGGCCCACGATCACTCGTATCCACCACGGAACTTCTCTCTCGGCCTCAAGGCTCATATATCTATTCTTCTCGGAGGGCATCAAAAACATCCCCAGCTCGTTTGACTTGGTTTTGAGGTTAGAGCACATCGCGGACAATCGCAAGAACACCGCCCGGAGCCCAAAGTCGCGCCTCCGGAGAAAAGAAATGTCCTCATAATACTCAAAATACTGATCGTGATCCCTCGATGACGGGGATTGCTAAGGAGACTGCGGGGTAGAGGACGAATTCCGGAGAGTGCCGTGGGCACAGATGCAAGGCGTGAGCACGGGAGGATGCCCGCAGCGGCCTCTGACCAAGCGAGCAACGCAGCAGATGCGCCCGCGCCACCTCCGAGATTTGTCGGCTACCCCACGGTTTCCTCAGTAAGGGCAGTAGAAGCGTTAAGAATAAACACCGCCCGAGAAAGAGCTTGCCATCGCTTTTCGGCGGTCTTGATAGTCTGCGAACCATGAACATCGTCCGCGTTGGCATCATCGGCATGGGCAACATCGGCAAGTATCACGCCGACTACCTGCTCAATAAGAAGGTAGCCCGCTGCGAACTTGTCGCCGTTTGCAGCAATTCACCGGATAAACTCAGCCCCTACGAAACTCGTGGGGTAAAGATCTTCGCCAGCGCTGAAAATTTGATCAACTCGAAGACGGTGGATGCGGTGATCATAGCCACCCCTCATTACCAGCACACTTCACTGGGTATCGCCGCCCTTGAGGCGGGTCTCCACGTCATGGTTGAAAAGCCAATCTCAGCTCACAAGGCCGACGCCCTGCGATTAGTCACCGCCGCCCAGTCCCGTCCTGGCCAGATCTTCGGCGCCATGTTTCAGCTCCGTACCGAACCGCGCTATCTCAAGATCCAAAAACTGATTCAGAATGGCGATCTTGGGGACATCGTCCGCCTGAGCTGGATCATCACCGACTGGTATCGCACTGAAGCCTACTACGCGAGCGGCGGTTGGCGCGCCACATGGAAGGGCGAGGGCGGCGGAGTTCTGCTCAATCAATGTCTCCACAACCTCGACACCCTCCAGTGGCTCTGTGGAATGCCCTCCAAGGTTCGCGGATTCTGCCAGTTGGGCCGCTATCACAACATTGAAGTCGAAGACAATGTCACCGCCTATCTGGAATATCCAAGCGGTGCCACTGGAGTGTTCATCACCTCGACCGGCGAAGCGCCCGGAACAAACCGTTTCGAGATTGCCGGAACGCGAGGCAGGATTGTTCTGGAATCGAACCGGCTCTCGTTCACTCGCAATGACGCTGATATGCTTGAGTTCAGCCGCGCCGCCAGGGTCGGATTTACCAAACCAGATGTTTGGAATGCGGAAATTCCCTTCACCGACGCCCCTGCTCCACACGCCACGCTGATGCAGAATTTCGTCGAAGCCATCCTTGATGGCACTCCTCTCATCGCTCCAGGCGAACATGGCATCGGATCGGTGGAACTCGCCAATGCCATTCTTTACTCGTCGCTCCTCGGACAGGATCTGCGCCTGCCGCTCGACGCGGGAGCGTACGAGCAAAAGCTTCAGGAGCTGATCTCCAACTCGCGATTCGAGAAGAAAGTTGTGGAAATCAAGAACGACGATTTCATCCAGTCCTTTCGCCGATGAACGGCGCCTTCGGCCACTGGGCACCAGCTATAACATTCACCTTAAATACACATTAGAACATGATCCTCATTGGAATTGGCGATGAAGCTGGCAGCCAGCTTGAGACACAGATCGCGGCCACCCGCGAATTGGGCTGGAAACATCTGGAAATGCGGGGCGTCGAAGTGCGCGGCTATCCGAAGGCGAACTTTCATGAAATCTCCGGGGCGGCTTTCGAAATCGCAGCGGCTCGACTGGCGGAGTCCGGCATCCAGGTGTACTGCTTCGGCTCCACCATCATGAACTGGGCGAAAAAGGTTGCCGATCCTTTTGAAATCACTCTCGCTGAAGTTCGACGATGCATCCCACGGATGCAAAGGCTCGGAACGAAGTATGTCAGGATCATGAGTTTCAAACCCTCGGACGATGAGTCCACCATACCGCCTGAAGTTTTCCATCGCGTTCGCGAAGTGACCCGGATGTTTCTCGACGCCGGACTCCAGCCCGTCCACGAAAACTGCATGAATTATGGAGGCATGAGCTGGAGGCACGCCCTCGAATTCATCGACCAGGTCCCAGGCCTCAAGTGGGTCTTCGATACAGCCAATCCCGTTTTCAATCCTGATCGCATCAAGCCCAAACCCTGGCCGCAGCAGGATCCATGGGAATTCTGGCAGCATCTGAAGCCCCACACCGTCCACATTCACATCAAGGACGCCACGTGGAATCCGGCGAAGAACGACGCGGATTACAACTGGCCCGGGGAAGGCCAGGGCCGCGTCGAGGACATTCTTCGGGACGCGTTCGCCAGCGGCTACGACGGAGGCATTTCAATCGAACCTCACATGGTCGTGGTCTTCCATGACGCCAATTCAAAGCCGGACGAGAATGCGACTCGCGCCAATTTCGTTGAGTATGGCCGGCGTCTGGAGCGGTTGATTGCCCGGGCACGGAGTCGTTGAGCGCATTCATGGC
The DNA here is from genome assembly GCA_009695275.1 of Pedosphaera sp. Classification (GTDB taxonomy): domain Bacteria; phylum Verrucomicrobiota; class Verrucomicrobiia; order Limisphaerales; family F1-12-MAGs170; genus F1-120-MAGs170. The sequence goes on from SIBF01000092.1 coordinate 15,165, forward strand.
ATGGGAGTGCGGAATTAATTCCGCCGCGCTTTCGGATTGGATCTGCGAGCTCTGGGCTGGGTGTCGGGCATCGTGCCGGGGAAGCGGAGCGCCGGTCTCCGACTCGGCGTGTCTTTGACAGTCTCCGTGGCAGATCGGAGATCTTTGCAGTCACGGATGATTGATATCGGAGTGAAAATCTACTGCCTGCCTGAAAATCCACACCCGGCTGCGGAATGAATTCCGCGCTCCAATCGCATCGGTACCCTTAGCCTTGATGATTCGATGGGCTGCCAGGACTTCCGTCAGATGTTACCGCCCAGCTTCCTCGGCGCGTCGGCATCGAAGTCAAAGTAGTTGCAGGTGATCTCTTCGCCTGCCGCGATGTCCCGTAGAGCCACCGTCGTTACAGACTTCTGTTGGGCCGCCACCGTTCCCGTATTTGGGGCTGCGGAGTGATTCATGAAGCAGGCGTGATCACCACTCAACACAGCATTGCCATCCTCTTTTCCAACAAACGCGAACCATCGGATGTGTTCTTGCGCAGAGGCTGGCAATGATCGGAGTTGAGCCGGCGGAAATTTGCGGTCGAACCCTGCCTCGAACTTCCAGATGGCTGTGCCTTGTGGGATCAATTGAGATGCGAATAGCCCCATGCCATGAATAAGACTCGGCGCCACGTGTGTTTGCACAAGCATCATTTTGAATCAATCCCGTCTGGGTTTGTGGGAAGCCTGCGCGATCTTGAACTCGCGCATTGGGACCATGAACCCAGGGAGGGTACGGGGAACGTGCAGCACGGAGTCTTGGAGGAGACAGAGGTTCGGACTGACTGCTTTCTCTGCGTCCTCCCAAACTCTGTGCTTCATCGCCAGGTTCATGGAGATACGACCTAATTGACTTGAGGCTGGCGCAAGCGCTTGACCACCGGCACAAGGTTCTTCATTTGCTCGGCTGAAATCTTTCCGCGGAATGCAGCCATCCGCGGTTTCCCGTCCGGCCCAAGTTTTCCCTCTGTGATCTGCTTTTCGATCTCGGCATCCTGGAGAGTGCTCGCCGTAAGGTCTCTGATCGCAAGCTTCCTTCCAATTGGCATCAGGCCCTTGCCATCCTTTCCATGGCAGGGCGAACAGGTGAGCACGAAAACTTTTCACCCTCTCCGCCAGAACCAGCGGCTATGAGGCGGCCAGCCGCCATCGCCACCGCCAATCCCAGACAAAGCCGATGAAGGTTTCAACTCAAGATTTGTCGCTTACGTGATGTGTGCGCCCTGAGTTTCCACGTAAACCGCGTACAATGACTGGCTTCCCGCCATGAACAACCGGTTCCGCTTGCTCCCGCCAAAACAAAGGTTGGCGCAAATCTCCGGCAACAAGATCATCCCAATGCGCTGGCCATCCGGCGCGAAGATATGGACACCATCATAGCCATCCCCTGCCCAACCGGCCCCAGCCCAGATGTTGCCATCCACATCGGCGCGGATGCCATCAGCCCCGCCATTCTTTGCTTCGCGAATACCTCGGGCGGAGTTCTTAAGCGCCCGTTTCACATCTTCCGACGTCGTTTCCATGGAGCAAAACTTTTTTCCAGCGCGAAGTTTTGTTCCATCGACCACATCCCAGACCCAGATGGGCTTCGGGTTCTCTCCGCCGGTGTCCGCCACGTAGAGTTTTTTGTAATCTGGTGAAAAACAGAGGCCGTTCGGTTTGTTCAGCTCATCGGTCACCAGATCCATCTTGCCGCTCTTCGGATCGATCCGATAAGTCGCTTCCTTGATCTCCAGCGTTCCCTTGTTGCCTTCGTAATTCATCATGGTTCCGTAGCCCGGATCGGTGAACCAGATGCCGCCATCCGGATGCACCACGGCATCGTTGGGAGCGTTGAGGGGTTTTCCATTCCATTTGTCAGCCAGCACCTTCACGGAACCGTCAAGTTCGTAGCGCACAACCCGGCGATTGCCGTGCTCGCACGAAATCTGCCGACCGTGAAAATCGAAAGTATTGCCATTGCTGTTGCCAGCCGACTGCCGCATGACGCTCACATGGCCGTCTTCGTCAAGCCACCGCATCTGGCGGTTGTTCGGAATGTCGCTCCACACCAGATACCGACCCGAGCCATTCCACGCGGTGCCTTCGGCCCAGAGCATCTGTGGATTGTGGTAGAGACGCTGAATGTGCGTGTTGCCAAGCTTGTATTTGTCGAACCTGGGATCCAGCGAAAGAATGTCCGGATCTGGATAACGCGTCGGGCGTTGACCGGTGAAGTCGCGTTCACCGGCGATGGAGTCGGGAACACAAGCCAACACAGCCGTCGCGGCTGCGCCACGCAGGAGAAAAGATCTTCGATCGAGACGGGCTGTTGCAGGCGTTGACTTGGGAAAGGCTGGATCATTGGTATTCATAATTGCGGGAGTTGTTGATCCGGAGGTTGCCTATCCGCGTTGATTCTTTCAAGGAAAACTCCGACCTGGGCCAGAGATCCAAGTTCGAGATAACGGCCTGTTCCATCGCGCCCCAGACTGGAACAGGCCGTCCTCGCCGATGTGCCGGATTCCGGCTATGGCGAAACCTCGAAAACTACATCCACATCATTCTCCCGTGTGGAAGGTTCTGCCTGATTGGCGCTCACACTGGCGTGCAGCCGGTAGGAGCCCGCAACCTTGGCCCGGAGCACTGCCGAAACCGTCAATGATTCAGACCTGGAAAGGCGACCCAACTGGCAGACCACCACCCCGTCTTCCAGCAAGCACGGTCCAGCTTCAGATGTGGCTGAGACATATTCCATGCCTTCCGGCACATCCAAAATCATCGTGATCCCGCTGGCTTCGAGTTCGCCGCCGTGAATGACTCTCATCGTCACTGCGATGAGATCGCCGGCCTTCGGTGCGGAGGGCTCAATATCCATCGCAGCGGACAGGTTACGGAATGGCGGTGGCGGCGGCAGGCGCAACAACCACCACACCGCGTCCTTGAAGAGCTTCTCCCGTTGTATGCGCGAATTGAGGTTCTCACCGACAAACACGAACATCCCTTGAGTCACCGTTCGCGTCAGGATTGAAGGATCATCATACGCCAGGACCACCGGGGTCTCATTGACCTGGGCAAGGACGACCTCCCCGGTTCCAAGCGCACCGGCGATATCGAACGTCGAACCAAGTTTGAAATCACCAATGACACCAAATGGCCCGTTGCTGACCGGATGGAGCTTCTCGACGAAGTCAACAGTGCCGCCTGCCGCCGTGGTTTGGGTTGCGGGATTCTGGTGCAGTAAATTACTCCAGGTGACGCGTGCGGCCCCCGTTAGCGCTGCACCGCTTCGTGCCAGATCATCTCCAACAAAGTAGAGCGGAATCTCCACGTCATACAACTGCTTGAGCAGTGCCACTTCGGATGCCACGATGCCTCCTGCCGCCGCGCCTACATCATCCCAGATCACCAGGTCAAACAGCCTCAGATTCTCAAACAGGATGTTGTCGCGCCGGAATACCTGCGACGTCAGATCCGTGTCACTGAGGTACGATTGAATCTTCGTGATCTCGGGATGCGCAGATCCCTGGATGATCGCCACGCGCTTGCGTCCATCATCGGCACGGACGGTGATGTGGACAGGCTCCGAAGTTCCCCTGGCATCCAGATCATCCGTTGCCACCGCGGTGATCGCGTAACTGCCCGCCACGAGATTGTTCCACGCAATCGCAAACGGCTGTTGCGTGGATGTCCCGATCGGGGCTCCGTTGGCGAAAAATTCCACTTTCATGACCGTACCATCGGCGTCGGTTGCCACGGCTGCCAGTCCGATGCTCATGCCGGCGAGGAATGAATCCTCTTCCTCAGGGCTCGTGATCCGAACCTGCGGAGCAGTATTCAGAGTGTCGTTGTCGAGGATCGTCACCACACCTTGCCCCCTGCCCAAAGTTGCGTTGACCAGGGCATTCAGGACACCCGTGAATGTCTCGGTCGATTCATGCAGACGGTCGCCCACCACCGGCACAGCGACTTGGCGCATGGTTTCGCCGGGCTCGAATGTCACCACGGTCGAACCCGCGATGTAATCGGTTTCACTCTTCGCAGTCCCGTCTGCTGTCGCAAAGTTGACGACTACCTTTCGGCCGCTCGCAGCGCTCAGTGTGATCGACAGCACTGCATCGCTTGTTCCGCTGTTGCCCTCGGTCACTTCGACATCGTTGATCGACACCGTCGGCAAGTCATCGTCGTTTACAATTGTTACGCGGGCCCTGTCGCGGCTCATGGTCGCACCGGTCGCTTCGGTCAGTGCCACAATGAAAGTCTCACCGGCTTCGTTCAGAAGGTCGCCGTTTACATTCACCACGATTATCTTCGAAGTCTCCCCTGTCTCGAAGACCAGCAACCCATTCCCCGCAATATAGTCAGCGGGTGCCAATGCAGTTTCATCCGCAGTGGCCCATTTTACGGAAACTCTCTGAGCGCTCGCCTGTGTGAGACTTACCACCACGGACACCGGCGTCGTGCCGCTGTTGCCTTCCGTGACCTGCGCATCGGCAATGCTCAACTGCGGCAACGCGTCGTCATTCAACACGGCCGCCGTCCCACGCGCCTTGGCGATCGTCGCCACCGTCGGCAAACTCAGATCGACAAAGAAGTTCTCATCCGCTTCGTTGAGCGTGTCGCCGTTCACCGCCACCGTGAGGCTCTGGCTCGTCTCGCCCGGTGCAAACGTCAGCGTGCCGTTGCCCGCGGCATAATCGCCCGGGGCCGTGGCTGTCCCGTTCGCCGTCGCCCACTTCACCGTGACCATCTGCGCGCTCGGAGCCGAGAGCGTGACCACCAAAGTCGCCGTGGTCGTCCCGCTGTTACCCTCGTTCAGGCTAACATCGCTGATCGACAGACTCGGCGCACCGTCGTCATTCAA
>SIBF01000093.1 GCA_009695275.1 Pedosphaera sp.
AAGGAGCCTTTACCGTTCCACGGATGGGCCAGGATGTAGTGCAGATGGTAAGTGCCATCCAAGCAGAAGGCCGCGTTCGGATCGCCCGGCAAACTGTCGCCACCGGGGTGCATGAGATGAAAGTTCAGCGCGAGGTCCTCAGTTATCGTGGCAGCCTTGGCAGTCTCGGGCGGTTTATCGGCGGCTCGGAGCGCGACCGGCGGAGCCAGCACAAGGGCGGTGAAGAGTGTGAGCCAGAGCCTGGCCTCGAAGGCGAGGTTGGAGGGGCCGGTGTTGTCGGTGGTTTTGCGGGTCATGTTCAGAGTGTGGTTGCCGTGGAGTTGATCGAATGTTCGTGTGTTGCCCGCATGTCCTGACAAATGGCTGCTCATTCAGGATTCGCGCTCGGGCGCGTCGCGGTGACTGAGGAGAGCCTGAGCTTGGCCATTGAAGCCAATGGTGGCGGAGGAGTCTTTTGAGGCCTGCTTATTCTTCAAGTGGTGTTCAGGGATTTTCCTTTGAGATAGGAGCGGAGCAGCAGCGCTTTGGCAATCTTTACCCTGCCGTGGCAGTGGAGCGATTAGGCAGTCCTTTCGATGTTCGCGGCGGGCTGGGGACAGAAAGCGCACTCAGTCGGGAAGGGTAATTCCTGCTTTGTGCGTCTGGCAGGGCGAGGTCGAGCATGACTCAGCCGGACGAGGGAAAGGGTCTTTCGGAAATCACTTTGAATCTTCAACTCTCAGAAGAAAGGTGAATGAGCAAGAAAAGATACTGAAGGAAAAATACGCAAGTGATCTCACCCGAAAACCGGATCAGCCGGAGCCTGTTCAGGTGTTGAAAGCTGCATGATCCATGCAGTGTATGTGTTCCCGGGATCAGAAATGATCCGGCTCTTTTGCTGAAGCCGCCGTCCCGGAGTAGCCTGTCAACGAACCTCGATCGGCAGTCGATCAACCCTGCTCTTGTTCCAAACCCGCCAACACTTCCGGGTCGCGCACATCGACCCAGCGCCCCTGAATCCTGAGTCCGGCGATGCGATGTCCCCTGGCCAGCATCGCGTTGATCGCATCGGTCAGCTCGTATTCCCCGCGCGGCGATCTTGCGAGTGTGGCCGTGGACTCGAACAGGGCTGGCTGGAAGATGTAGATGCCGGCGTTATACCACACCGGCTCGCCCGTCTTGAGGAGCCCTTGTTCCCGGAGTTCGGCAAGTTGTGCGTCATTGGGTTTCTCAACCACACGCTCCAGGCAGAACTCCGCGTCGAAGAAGTTGAGTCCACCTTTCCGCACATCTTCGCCAGGCGTCACTGTGATCAAGCCGGAGAATTTCGCCTCACCAAAGCGGGCCACCATTTGTGCGTAGGTTTCGGGCATCACGAGAATGTCTCCGTATGTGAGTAGAAAGCTGTCATCGCCCACGAAGGACCGGGCCAGTTCAGGTGCCTTGCCTGTTCCGTCCTGCACCAACTGCCGCGCGTAAGCAACACGCACTCCGAATTGCGAGCCATCGCCGAAATAGCCTTCCACCACATCGGCACGATAGCCGGTGATGATGCAGATTTCGCGGATTCCTGCGCTCTTCAGGCCGTCGATGATGTGTTCGATGATCGGCTTCCCGTGAACCTTGAGCATCGGCTTGGGAAGCTCCTGCGTAAGTTCACGCATCCGGGTGCCTTTGCCCGCCGCAAGAATGACTGCTTTCATAATTATTTATCAGGCGCCCGGCTCGCATTGAACCGGGCGCTTCACATGTCGGAGATCAAGATCAAGCCCCGAACTTGTCGAACATGAGCGCGTTCGCCTGCATCAATCGGATCAGGTACTTGGCCTCGAACACGCCGAGTGATCCGAGATTGGCGCCCGTCTCGGTGAATCGATCCAGTTTGTCCGATCCGGAATACTTTGAAGTCAACAGCACCGGTTGCGGATGCCATGAGTGGCCATGCACTGCGACCGGCGTCGAATGGTCGCCGGTAATGGCCAGCACATCAGGCCGCTTTTCCAGAAGGATCGGAAGCGCCGCATCGAAGTCCTCGATCGCTTTCTTCTTTGCTTCGAAGTTGCCGTCCTCGCCGGCTTTGTCGGTGTACTTGTAATGGATGAAGAAGAAATCGTAGTTGTCGTATTCGGCAAGGTAGCGCTGGAATTGCTCCTCGATCGTTTGCGGACCCTCGATCTTTGCCATGCCCACGAGCTGTGAGAGGCCCTTGTACATCGGGTAAACTGCCAGCGCGGCGGCTTTCAACTTGTAGCGTTCTTCGAATGAGGGAATCTCCGGCTGATGCGCAATCCCGCGCATCAGGAAACCGTTGGCGGGTTTCTCCTTCGCGAGGATCGGCGAGGCTGCCTTGTAGAAATCAGCGACGAGCTTTGCGGTTTTCTTCTGTTTGGCGGACTTGGCATCGCGAGGTTTGACCGACGGGATGGGGAACCCTTCCCTGTTCGGATCGGCGTCCGTCAGCGGGCCTTCGAGCCCCTTCCCCCGGAAAACCACGACAAAGCGATGCTCCTTGCCGGCTTTGATGATTACTTGAGTGTCGCCAATCTTTTTGATCTTGGCCGCGAGCTTCGCGCAAAGCTTCTCGCAGGTTTCGGTCGGAATTCTTCCGGCCCGTCGATCCTTGACGATGCCCTTCGCATCAAGGGTCGCGAAGTTCGCCCGGGCGCAAACGTCGCCAGCCTTCAATTCCACACCAAGCCCCAGCGCTTCGATGACGCCGCGGCCCACTTCAAATTCGAGGGGATCATAGCCGAACAAGCCGAGATGGCCCGGGCCGCTTCCCGGCGTGATGCCTGGAGCGACGGGTATGAGGCGTCCTTGCGCGGCGTCCTGAGTCAGCGCGTCCAGGTTGGGTGTGGAGGCAGCCTCCAGAGATGTCAGGTAACCCTGCGATTTGGTGGCGATGTCTCCCACACCGTCCAGCACAACCAGCACGAGCTTCGTCTTCGTCTTCAGCGTCAATTCAGAATATAATGAGTTCAGGTTCTTCATAAGTGTGATTTCTCTACTGTTCGGCGTATCCCTTGGGTACCGGGAGCAAGTGGCCCGAACTTGAGGCGGGCATATTGCGCATCTCCGGCGCAGCGTCAACGGTGATATTTGCGACGATTTAGTGTCGATAAAATTTCCCGCTGCGGACAATTTTGGCTCGATCCATGGCAAGCCTTGGCTGGCAGACCTCGACTTGGGTGACAACAATTGTGATCAATGGAAGCCAAACCTCCTGAAAACTCTCTCTGTGATAAGGGCAGTCTCTCGTCGGTTCAGCCTTCAATCAGTGAAGGCTCGCCGATTGAGTCACCCAGGCTTCCGCTGAGTTCGATCTTCTCTCCGCGCAGGGTCGCGTTGATCGGTGCGACGGAAAATGTCGGGAGCGTTGGGCGTGCCGTGATCGAGAACCTCGGCTGCTTTCCTGGTGAAGTTTATCCGATCAATCCCAAGCGTACCACAGTTCTTGGAAGAAAGGCGTACCCATCCGTTGGCTCGGTGCCAGCGACACCCGATCTCGCTGTCATCGTCACGCCCGCTCCAACCGTGCCGGGAATCATCCGGGATTGTGTGAAGGCTGGTGTCCGGGCTGCCATCATCATCTCCGCTGGCTTCAAAGAAGTGGGACCGTCGGGCGCTGAGATGGAGCGTCAGATTCTTGAAGAAGCCCGCCGGGGAAAGCTGCGCATCGTCGGCCCGAACTGCCTTGGGGTCATGTCACCACATCAGAAGTTTAACGCAACCTTCGCCGCCAGTTTGGCCCGCCCCGGCAACCTCGCCTTCATCAGCCAGAGTGGAGCGCTCTGCACAGCCATCCTCGACTGGAGCACTCGGGAAAATGTGGGCTTCAGCGCGTTTGTTTCCATCGGATCGATGATCGACATCGGCTGGGGCGACCTGATCTATCACCTTGGAGACGATCCGCACACGAAGGGCATCGTCATTTACATGGAGTCCGTCGGCGACGCGCGGTCCTTCCTCTCGGCGGCGCGAGAAGTAGCCCTGACGAAGCCAATCATCGTCATCAAAGTCGGGCGCACGGATGCAGCGGCGAAGGCGGCCGCATCCCACACCGGATCTCTTACAGGCAGCGATGAAGTGCTGGACGCGGCCTTTCGGCGTGTGGGTGTTCTGCGAGTGAACACCATTGGCGAGCTGTTTAACATGGCTGAATTGCTCGGCAAACAGCCGCGACCCAGAGGACCGCGCCTGAGCATTGTCACCAATGCAGGAGGTCCAGGTGGTCTTGCGACGGACATGTTGGTCAGCAATGGAGGAGAGCTGGCGCCCATCTCCGCCGAGTCAATGAGTGCTTTCAACAAACTCCTTCCGCCGCACTGGAGCCATAATAATCCCATCGACATTCTCGGCGATGCCAGCGCCGAGTGCTACCGGCAGGCCGTACAAATTGCCGCGAGGAACGCGGGCACTGACGGAGTTCTCGTGGTTCTAACACCCCAGGCGATGACGGATGCGACCGCCACAGCCGAAGCGCTCAAGAGTTTCTCCCGCATCGAGGGCAAGCCGATCATCGCGAGCTGGATGGGAGGAAATGAAGTGTTCAAAGGCCGCGACATTCTCAATGAAGCGCGAATCCCGACGTTCGATTACCCGGACACCGCCGCGCGAGCGTTCTGTTACATGTGGCGTTACAGCTCGAACCTCAAAAGCCTCTACGAAACTCCCACCGCACCCTCCGGCTCCCGGCACAACATCGCGCAAAAAACAAAGCGGAGAAAATCGTGCTCCACGCACGCCAGGCTGGGAGAACGTTGCTGACAGAGCATGAATCCAAACAACTGCTTCAGGCCTACCACATTCCCACGGTCGAAACTCACATCGCTCATAACGAGGATCAGGCCGTCGAAATTGCCAGACGTCTCGGGTTCCCGGTCGTCCTCAAACTCCATTCTGAAACCATCACGCACAAGACCGACGTGGGAGGCGTTCAGCTTAATCTCTGCAACGTTCACGACGTTCGTCACGCCTGGCACACGATTGAAAAATCCGTGCGCGAGAAAGCCGGCGAAGGACATTTCCATGGCGTCACCGTGCAGCCGATGATCGCCAGGGATGGTTACGAAATCATTCTCGGCAGCAGCGTCGATCCCCAGTTCGGTCCAGTGCTGCTGTTCGGGACGGGCGGCCAGTTGGTCGATGTCTTCAGGGACCGATCCTTGGGATTGCCGCCTCTGAACGCGACACTCGCCCGTCGCATGATGGAACAGACCCACATTTACAAAGCTCTACAAGGAGTGCGTGGACGAAAGGCAGCTGATCTCAAAGCGATCGACCATCTGTTGGTCCGCTTCAGCCACCTGGTGGTGGAGCAACCCTGGATCAAGGAAATCGACATCAATCCGTTGCTCGTCTGCTCCTCTGGAATGATGGCGCTCGATGCTCGAGTTGTCCTGCATGACTTGTCCACGCCTGAAGACTCTCTTCCAAGACCGGCGATTCGCCCCTACCCGACGCAATACATCACGGAAACTGTCCTCAAGGACGGATCGCATATTTCGATTCGCCCAATCCGGCCGGAGGACGAGCCGGGCGTCAGCCGGTTTCACAGCACTCTTTCCGAACAGAGCGTGTATCACCGCTACTTCACCGCGCTTCGTCTCGAACAACGAATTGAGCACGAGCGGCTCACGCGAATTTGCTTCAATGACTACGATCGCGAAATCGCTCTGATCGCGGAGCACTCGCCTTCTCACGCGGAACATCCCGAGATTGTCGCCATCGCCCGGCTGGCCAGACTTCACGGCACCAGTGAAGCAGAGTTTGCTCTAGTTGTGTCCGATCACTGGCAGAAACGCGGACTCGGCACCCAGCTTGTGCGGCAGCTCGTCCAGATCGCCCGCGACGAGCATCTCACGCGCCTGTCAGGCACCGTCCTGGCGGACAACCAACCCATGTTGAAAATTTGCCATGCTGCGGGATTCACCATCTCCCACGCTCAAGGAACCGAGTGCGACCTGGTGCTCGCGCTTTGAACAAACGGTTCTCGGCGGTGCAATTATTGTAGGATAAGAAGCCTGGTCTCCAGCCTTCCAATCACTTCGCCGGGCAAGGTTTCATCCAGGGAACCGGGTAACGGCTTCTCTGCACCCACATGCCCGTCAGCAAACACTGCGTTCGCCTTTTGCTGATGACGGAAGTGAACGGTCGGCTCGTTTGTGCTCAGGTAATAAAACTCCTCGAGCATCGGATGCCCGGGCGATGCTGGCGCTTGAAACGTGTTCACTTGGGCGGCATCCGCCAGGAGGACGAGGTCAGACATCCGGGTGATGTGGCTGATGTTAATGGCTGGTTCGTTGAGTGGAACGGAAAGCAAGAGATTGTAACCGTAGCCGTAGGAAGCGCCGGTCGCTTTCAGTTTCACGCGTGAGCTGCTGTAGTTGAATGCTGGGCACACATCCACCCCTCGACCAAGCAAGTAAGGAAACAGCGCGCTTTGCCTGCTGTCGAATCGCCGCGTTCCCTCGATGCCGTCCTCCATCCATCCGAACCAGTAGATGCGTCCGCCATTGGTGACGGCGCCGCGCCAGCGAAAGGCCCGGCCTTCGTTGTCGTCCCAATACATTTGTGTCGCGAGACCAAGCTGGCGCAGGTGATTGACGCATTGAACACGGTGGGCGGAAGACTTCGCACGGCTCAACGCCGGCATCAGCAAAGAGGCCAGGATAGCGATGATGGCGATGACGATCAGGAGTTCGATCAAGGTGAAAGCGGCGTGTTCACAAGTTGAAGTTGGCGGCGCGCGGAATTTATTCCGCAAGGGCTCCAATTGTCCTGATCTACTGTGATTCATGGAGCAGGGCGGGCCTTGACCCGATAATAGCGCAGGGGCGCGGATCCGGCGTCCATCTCCCGGAGAATCATCTCTCCTCTGGAGCCGTTCACGCTCTTGGTAACTTCTCTCCAAGTGAGGAAATCCTCAGTGGCTTCGAGCACGTACGTGAAATCTTCGCGCCCGCTAAACACCGCTTCCCATTGTTGGTCTGTGAATCGACCGTGCAGGTTTGACACAGCCGGTGTCGGCAACGTCAGCGTGATGTTGTCCACAACGCCGTGCGCCAGCAATGAGCCGCCGAAGCGTGTATCCTGCCCGCCATCGGAATAGCTCGTGACAGAAAAAGCATCGATGCGGAAATCTGTGAACGCCGGGCTGAGTATTACCGGATTCACTGCCGCGACAGGCACGCCGTTGGTTGTGATCGTGGTTGTCAACGTGAAGTCGCCTGCCGTGTAAGCCATCATCACGCGCATCGTGACTCCGTGCGGAAGTTCCAGAATCGTGTAATCGACAGGTCCCCGATAACTGAGTGATGAGTTCGTGGACCAGATGGCAGGCCAGATTGTGGGGCCGAATCCTGTGTCGGGAAAGAAATCGAACTCCACCAGGTTCGGTGAATGTGCCCCGGTGCCTCGGCTGAATTCCGGCTGCGACGCCAACGCCGTGTTTTGGAGGCCAACCGCCAGAGGAAACGTGGATGGTTTTCCCGGAACAATCCCGGCGGCGACATCATCCAGCCTCAAATCAAACGCGATCGAGAAGTCGTCCTTGCGGCTCAATATCGTTCCCAGTGAGTGGCGAAAGTAACTGTTCGGCTTTGAGGAGTCCCAGGTCACATGGAGATTTTGGGCCTGCGCGTCCCATTGAATCAATCCCGCTTCGCCAAACAGCTCCCAGCCACGAGCCGACGGGTTCGAAGAAAAATCTTCAGTCATCGCCGCCGCCTCAGCCAGTGAGACGGCGGCCGTGAAGAGAACGAGGATCAGGCGCATGGTGCTTTGGCATCCCACTAAGAACGGCCGCGTCCTCTTGCGAAGGCGATGACCACGACGCCGAGCAAGGCGAGCGTCCGCACTCCCGGTTCCGGCACGATTGACACGCCATCGATCTCGGCTCGGCCAGTCAGGACTTCGATCCGAATGAAATTCGCCGCAGACAAATCAACGTGATTACCGGCGTCATCAAGGCTCCAGCTTAAATCGTATCCGGTGCCGCCACCTGCACCTGCGTAGCGACCGCGAATCCCCGCGAGATCCAATCCCGCGAAATCGGAAGCCTTTAGTGAGGGATTGACTGGCTGCGTGAAACTTCCCACTCCATCCGTCGGAAAAAGCGTGTCCGCTACCGACGCTTTGGAAGGATCGAGAGTGAACCAGTTCACATTGTCCGCGCTGACCGAGACTCGCGTCGTGCCTTCGTTCGCGCTGAACAACGACCCATCCGTGATCCCGCCGCCGGAGAAATCTCCATTCGTAATCACGAAACCCGAGTTGCCGAAAATGATGAAATCAACCCCGAACGGATTGCCGGCGCGGTTCTGGATCGGGGTTCCGAAGCCGAGTGTCAGCGAACCGCCGACGCCGATTGACACGACTTGTTCCCTCAAGTAAGGCGGATTGAATGGATCCACCGGACCGCCAAACAAACCCGGTGTCACACGCGAAGGTTCACCGAGTGCTGTAAGTGCATTTGTGTAACCCGCGCCTGTGCTGAAGTCCGTGGCGAAGCCAACCCCTGGATTGTACCCGATGACGCTCGTGGCGAAGTCGGCCGCGAGCGTGCCTGCGCTCAACATCAAGGCGGCAACTGTGATTACGGAGGTGCGAACTGTTTGCATTTCTGATCATTCAATTTGCTCCACGGCACCAGGGCCGGGGGCGGTTTACTGAACTGAGAGACCAGTGCGGAGTTGGAGGGGATTCTGCCTTTGACGTGCCACCTTGAAGCAGTGGCAGCGGAAAAAGAAAAAACCTTCAAACTCCGGCAAAACGAGAATGAAGGTCATCAACGATTCCCTGGCGCGACAGGCGCCTGGGACTGGCCTCATCCTTCTCTTTGTCGGAGAAGTCGGCTGCGAGCTTCACGCAGTTGGCACTGCGCGAACTCAGCCGCGACGAGCACAATCAGATCGGTATCCTGACTTCCGGGTCTCGAACCATTCTCCCGCCTTCCCAGCCGCTTTCGCGGCCAGTGGCCCTGGGAGTCTGTAACCCGTCACAGTGGCGCAACCGTCCCCGATTCTCACGGGGTTCCCTGACATCTGATCGTGATTTTTGGCGGGCCGGAGCCTGCCGGTTTCAAAGAGCACTCTTCTGTTACGGAGTCGCCTGACTGCTGCCAAGAAGATTCTCATTAACGGATTGAGAAACTGAGGAAGCTGGGCGTTGCCTTAATGTTTTCGTCGCCGGGTAACGATCTCCACGGGTTACCAGGCTGATTCAAACCATGCCTTATCTGGTGAGCTGCCAATTCTGAAGGAGCGCGGCTGTGTGCGCAGCATCAGCCGCAGCATCAGGCCGGCAGTTTCTGCGGCTGGGTTACACCACAGCCGCGCTCCATTGACTCTTTTGCAACCAACCGGATCGGCATGTTTCAAACAGTCCCTCAAGCCCGCACTCATCGCTATTTATCCCACTGAGTATCGTAGTGCTTGGGCTGTTGCGCCTGGTCGGGCGTGAAAGGTTCCACATGCCAGTCCGCCAGCAGGACGGAGCCCCGGCCCTGTTTGAAATAATTCGCGGTGGTGGGCTTTGCTCCGCGAAAAATCTTGTGACGAGCTGCCAGAACATTTCCAGGCGGAACGAATCGACCATCGTCGATGATGGGCTGCCCGTTCTTCGGGTCGCCGTTCTCGTCCACGAGGACCATCTTTTGAGACGGCTGCCGGATCGCTGTCTGTTTGAATGGGAGCGCCGGGGCAGAACCCGCGACGATGGGGAAAACAGATCCAGGTCCGTAGTTCTTGTCCGTGACGTAGCTGACCATGGCGTAACTATAGATGTATGGGTTGGGATCCAGCTTCCGGCGCGCATCCCAATCCTTGTCCGATGGGCAACGGAATAGATTCGTGGTGAAGCTGCCCAGGTACGGGCCGATGGCGCTGTTGCGCGTGTCCTGGATTAAATCGCTCGTGAAGGCGCCGCTGCCGGTGCGCTTGATGTTCCAGAAGATCCAATCCTCCTGCATGGGATTGTATGCGCCCCGGGAGGCCACTCCTGGAAATGTATCCTTATTGTCATCGAGGTACATGGCGAAGGCGAGCCCCAGTTGCTTGAGATTGTTCACGCACGCGGTTTGATGCGCCTTGGCCTTGGCCCGGGACAACGCCGGCAAAAGCATCCCCGCCAGAATGGCGATGATGGCGATCACAACCAGCAACTCGATCAGCGTGAATCCGCGTCTCTTGGACGGAGGAGTGTGTGGAATGGAGTCGTTACAACGGGAACAACGGGCAGGGTTCATACGTGGAGTCGAGACATTCCGTGCTCCGGGGTCAAGTTCCTTTCGCATGGTTTTGAAGCTCACTCTGAATCACACGCCAGCCATGAAATGCAAAGGCAGTGTTTCGAGCGCGAGAAGTTTTTGATAAACCTTGTTCGACGAGTGAACTGCACCTCGTTCTGCAGCGAACCATCAAGGTTGAGGCCAATTCTTGATCGAGTGAGCTGACTGCTTTTGGTGGGATATGCAAACGAACGCTGGAACTGGATGCGGGAGTTGGCCCGGCTGTCAGGAATGTGATCTTAGCAAAACCGCACTCGCGCTGGTGGAGAATCATTACCACGATTATCCGCGCTCACGAATGCCTCAGATCAGATGCCTTGTCGCCAGGGCGCACCAGTCTTCCTGGTAGGGATCAGGACCGGTCTCGCGTTGCACGGTTGCGACCGCTTCATCGATGGTTTGCGCGATCTCACTCCTCCAGCCTTTGATCGCCGCGCCATCCGTCATTCGTTCTTGCATCAGAAACTTCTCAGCTTCCTCAATGCAATCGCGCCCAACCGGAGATTGTTTGAGATTCGGCTCGATATACTGGGCGTCGTCGTGCTCGCCGTGGCCGCAAAGTCGAAGAAGACTCGCGACCACCAATTGTGGTCCCTTCCCATCGCGCGCGTCATGGATCGCCCCGCCCACGACGCGGAGGCATTGTTCGAGGCTTGTTCCATCGACGGAATGGCCGGTGACTCCGTAGCCCAGCGCCTTGTCCACCAGATCCCGACATGCGAACTGCAGGCGTGTCGGTGTGGAGTAGGCATACTGGTTATCTGCCACGATCAACACGAGCGGAAGCTTCTCCACCGCCGCCTGGTTCAGTGCCTCGTGAAATGCCCCGGTTGATGTGGCACCGTCTCCCACGCAAGCAGCGCCCACGTGCCCGGCTTGTTTCTTGAATTTGCGCGCCATCAAACAGCCATTGACCAGGCTGATCGTCGCTCCTAGATGGCTGATCATTGGCAGCAGGCCTTCCAACGGGCGGCCACGATGCACATTGCCATCGCGCGCGCGCATTGGCCCCATCGGCGAGCCGAGATAATTACGGACGCTGTCGAGAATCGGTTCGCCGAACGCCAGTCTGCCGCCCAGATCGCGGATCAATGGGGCGAAGACATCGCCTTTGTGAAGGTTTTGCCCGACGGAAACGCTCAGTGCCTCCTGGCCGCGTCCCATGAAAACGCCGCCATGAATCTTTCCCGCGCGATACAAGCTGGCAAACTTCTCATCCAGCGCCCGTGCCAGCAGCATCCAGCGAAACGCGCGCACCCGTTCATCCTGTCTGGAATCGCTGGGAATTCCTGAAGCCGGGCGCGCGACAGTCTCAGGTTTCGGTGACACCAAACTTGGAACCATGTGGAAAACCTACGTCCCGACCGTCTCCCGGTGCAAACTTTCTTTGACTCGGCCCAAATCGAGCGAGGCGGGGTAAGCGACCAAATCAATGGCACTGACGGATCACGACGTCGCCATCCTTGACCTTCACGCAACAGGTCAGGCGGAATTTCTCCGGATCCCGGTTCCATGAATCGAGCACCTCGAGTTCCTCGGGCGTGGGATCTTCAAGATTCTCCAGGCCGCTCACCACTTCGGTGACGCACGTGCCGCAGGAGCAGTTGAAGCAGCCGGCCTCCATCTCGACACCCGCCTTCTCGCCCGCATCAAGCAGCAGTTCTCCCGGCTCGACCTCAGCGGACACATTGGCAGGCAACACGGTTACTTTAGGCATAATTTCGCAGGACGATCCGATTGACGGCGCAGACAGTTATCGCCGAGGCCGCTGATGTCAACGATTGCAGGGCATGGTGGTGTCCTCACGAGCGCATATCACCGCTAAAAATTCGCAAGCCACCGGCAGCAGCCTTCGGAGGTTTTTGGGTATCGTCAGCGGAATGAAAATGAAATCAGACAAGTGCGAGGGGCGGTCGTCAAACTTTGACAGCGGGTTCACCTTGATTGAATTGTTGGTGGTTATCGCCATCATCGCGATCCTGGCGGGCATGCTCATGCCTGCGCTTGCGCGTGCCAAGGTTAAAGCCAAATCCATCGCAAGCCTCAACAATCTGCGGCAACTTGGCCTGGGGTTGACGCTTTACCGCGACGACTTCAACACCCGTTTCCCAGGGCACTCGTTGCCCGCTGTGCCGGGCGAGGCACGAACCCGGTGGGCGGACCTTATCTTTACTTACATGCAAAACATGGATGTGTATCTCAGCCCCCAGCTTCGCCCGGAGGAACGCACCTTCATGAGTAAGCCATTCGCGCACACGGCTCCGGGTGGCGTCGAAACTCCGGGAATTACCCGCTACTACGGAGGCTACGGTTTCAACTATCAGTATCTTGGCAACACCCGGACTCCTGGTGGGGCGCCGCCGTTCCACGCTTCGGACGCTTCCATCGCGGCCCCGGCGAATACTCTGGTGCTCGGCGACACGAAAGGCGCGCGCAAAGGATCTCCCAGCCTGCCCTACGGCCAGGATGGTTCCGGGGTGTATGTGCTCGACCCTCCGCTCGGCTCGCAGATGCTCGGTTCGATGGGCAGCCGAAAAAGCAGTGTGACGCCCGGTTCGGGCAACGCGTATTACGAAGGGGGCGATGACGGGTCTGATGCGCATCGTGCCATGCCCTCCTCCCGCAATGACGGACGGGTCAATGTCATGATGGTCGATGGCCACGCCGAAGCAATGACTCCGGCGCATTTGGACGGAGGGAAAACGGGTTCGGGCGGCGTGAACAACGCTTGGTGGAATGGACAATACGACCCGACAGTCCGTTGATTCTAATCACCTCTCCTTTGGAACGTCCCTTGTTCGATCGTGGAGGACAAAACTGTTGCTGGCCATTTCGACGCGCGGCCGCGCGACTCGATCGCACTGGAAGTCGGGCTACACTGATGCCACGCGGCGAATTCTTCGGTCGGGCCGGGCGGCCGGCCTTGCAATCGCATTCATCGTGACCAAAAGTCCTGGCAGATGTCCAAAGCCCGTCAACCAGTTCAAGACGACTCCTCGCCACGCGAAACGCAGCCATTCAGCGAAGTTGGCGCCTGGCGTGCGGTCGGTGGCGGGTGGTATCCTCTGTTTGGCGGGTTTCGGACGGCTGGATTCAGCTTCGAGTGGCACGACTTTGATTGTTCGCAGGAGTTTGACTGGGGGAGCAGTTTTCATCCGGGCAGCGTCGAATTGTGTCTAAACTTGCGGGGTAACGCGATGCTCCTGGACAGCACGAGGCGCGTCACAGTTTCCCCTCGCACCTTCGTTTTCTATTGCCAGGGTGAACCGCCGCTCTCGGCCGTGCGCCACGCCGGCGAGCGGCATCAGTTCATCACCGTCGAATTCTCACGCGAATTTCTTGTTCGGCATTTTGCTGACACCGTGAACGATCTGCTCCCGCTGGTGAGCGCCGTGGTTCGAAACTCAGCATGTCGCTCGCAAATTGGCGTGCCGGAGCGACTGCCCACAACGCTGGCGCAATTGATCGAGAGCTTGCGGCATCCACCGGTCTTCGCGCCGGCGCAGGCCGTCTGGTTTCAATGCAAGGCACTGGAGCTGGCAGCGCAGTTGTTTTTCCGGCCGGCTGCCGGGGAACTGTTTTGCACCCGGCAACAACGCGCCGCCCTTGAGCGCGTGGAACGCGCGCGCGCGGTTCTTCGTGAAAAGTTCAGCAGTCCGCCCTCGTTGGAGGAATTGGGACGCCAAGTGGGATGCAGTCCGTTTTACTTAAGCCGGACTTTCTCGCAAGAAACCGGCATGACGATCCAGCAGTACCTCCGGCAGATTCGCATGGAACGCGCTGCGGAACTCCTGCGCACCGGACGCGGCAACGTCACCGAAGTGGCGTTGGAAGTGGGCTACAACAGTTTGAGCCACTTCAGCGCGGCCTTCCATCAGACCTTTGGATGCTGTCCCGGGCTGTATCCACTCAAAACGCAGACGCAACGGGCGGCGGAATCAGGGGTAATAGAGAGCAAGCCTTTCCATCACGCGTGATTCCACTCGATCCGGCCTCCCCGTGATCCTGGCGTGGAACTCGCATGACCACATGCGACACGCACCCGCCTACTTTGACTTTCGCCATCCGGCCCTATAACCTTCGCCGATGGAAGCACTGCACGCCCCTTGGCGAATTCCCTACATCCTGGCCCCCAAGCCGCCGCCGTCCGATGTTTCCCTCTTCAGCCGCATCGCGCAGTCGAGCGACGACGAAAAGAATCTTGTGCTTGTGCGCGAACGGACCTGCTACGCGCTTTTGAATGCCTATCCTTACAATGGCGGTCATCTCATGGTGGTGCCTTACAAGGAGACGCCCAATCTTGAAAACCTGACCGACGAGGAATTGTGCGACCTGATGAAACTGACGCGTCGCTCACAGAACGCCTTGACGAAGGTGATGCGCCCGGACGGATTCAACATCGGCATCAACATCGGAAAAGTTGCCGGTGCCGGCATCGCAGAGCACCTTCACATTCATGTCGTCCCGCGCTGGAACGGCGACACCAACTTCATGCCCGTGCTGGCTGATGTGAGCGTTCTTCCCGAGGCCTTGCAGGATCTTGCGGTCAAACTTCGCGCGGCTTTCGCCGCCGACACTGTCAATTCATAAAACTGTCCATGCCTGCCGATACCTTGCACTTTGAGAACGCCCGCGTTGCTCAACAACTCTTCAACAACGACCCGAAAAACCTTGAGCTTCTCGAAGTGGAACTTCGACTCAAAGCCACCGCGCGCGAAGGCTGGATCAAGCTGGAAGGCGCGGAAGATTCACTGGAGCGAGGGAGGCAATTGTTCCGCTATCTGGAGAATTCCATCAAGGCCGGCACCACCATCCGTAGTCGCGAGTTTGCTTACGCCGTCGGAGTTTTGAAAAGTGAAGGTCCGGAAGCGCTCCACGGCATGCACGGGGAACGCATCCACACCTCGACGCGCAAACCAACCGTCGCGCCGAAGACGCTGGGTCAGAAACGCTATGTGGATGCGATTCGCACACATGATGTGACCTTCGGCATGGGACCGGCCGGCACCGGCAAGACATATCTCGCAATGGCCATGGCCGTCGCCGCGCTGCGGGAGGAGCGTGTCTCGCGGATCATCCTCACGCGCCCTGCCGTGGAAGCGGGAGAAGCGCTCGGTTTCCTTCCGGGCGATTTGAATGAGAAAATTTCCCCGTACCTTCGCCCGTTGCAGGATGCGCTCTACGACATGATGCCCGCCGAGGAAATTCAGAAGAACACGGAACGCGGCATCATTGAGATCGCTCCTCTGGCTTACATGCGCGGACGAACATTGAACAACGCATTCATCATCCTCGACGAGGCACAGAATGCGACTTCCGAGCAAATGCTCATGTTCCTCACGAGATTGGGCCTGAACTCGAAAGCTGTGGTGACGGGCGATCCCAGCCAGGTTGATCTGCCGGCCAACAAACGCTCCGGATTGATCGAAGCGCAGCGCGTCCTCGCCAAGATCGAAGGCATCGCGGTAGTCGAATTTCACAAGCGCGATGTTGTTCGTCACGCGCTCGTTCAACGAATCATCGCCGCATACGAAGAGCGCCGCGCCCCGGCAGGCAGACGGAATGAGCGAGTTTAGGGTCCGCTCAAAAACAGCTTTGGATTTTGCTGGAGGCGTTTTTGGCTTCTGGCGAGGCGCGACGAAGGAGCATAGCCTTGACCTCTGTGACTGAGAAGCAACGAAGCCAGAAGCCAAAAGCGCCCCAGCCCTCCGGGGCGGGGCGGGGCCAGGCCATCTGCGTCGTTGCTCGTCGGTTGCAGCCCCATGAAGGGGATGCGTCCTCCTCGCGTCTCGTATCTGGCCAGGCCGCGCTCCCGCCAAAATCTGAAGTTGTTTTTGAACGAACCCTTAACATCCGCAACCGACAGCGCCGCCTCCGGCTCGATGTCCGGCGCTTTCGCCAGATTGCGGAACACGCGGTCGAGATGCGCCTGGAGAAACGCGCTTACGAACTGACCGTCTTCATCGTGGGCGCTGCCGAGATGGCCCGGATCAACTGGAAGCACCTTCAGCACGAAGGATCAACGGACGTGATTACCTTTCACTACTCGGATACGAACAGCGCCGAGGCTCTTGTGGGGGACATCTTCATCTGTATCGACGAAGCTGTTCGACAGGCACGCGGTTTTGAATCGACATGGCAGTCCGAGCTTGTGCGCTATTTCCTGCATGGCCTCCTTCACTTGGAAGGCTACGACGATCTCATACCCGCGAAACGACGGATCATGAAGAGGGAGGAGAATCGTCTCGTGGGTTACTTTGTGAAAAAGTTTCCTCTACAACGTCTGCGACTGAATTCCCCGGCTGGTGGAGTGGGTTCGTTGAAAGCCAGGCCGTGAACTTCACGCTGGAAGCTTTCTGAAGTGAAGCTCGACGAGACCGCCACGGAATGAGAAGATTCCGGCCGAAATATGCCACGATTACCACAAAGCTGCGAGAGCCTCGCGTCCATCTATCCTTGCGGACGGGTGTCGAGGCGTAAGTTTCTCTTTCAGGCCGGCGCTGGATTCATGGGGACTGCGATGGGCGCGCTTTGGGCGGCGGATGGAAAATTGAAGGACGAACAGCCGCTGGCTCATTTCCAAGGGCAGGCGAAGTCCGTCATCTTCCTCTTCATGTGCGGCGGTGTCAGCCATATCGACACCTTCGATCCCAAAGACAACAAGTGGGCCGGGACATTGATTGATGCGGTCGGGTTCGGCGACAATCTTGCCGAGATGAAGCGTCCGGTAATTCCATGCAAGCGGACCTTCACCCGATATGGAAAGTCGGGGATTCCCGTGTCCGACTGGTTTTCCCATGTGGGTGGAGTCATCGACGAGATCGCTGTCGTACGTTCCATGTGGTGCCACGAGACCAATCATTTTCCAGCAGTGGTGGAAATGGCCACCGGCCATCGTGATCGCATTGTCGAGCACCCGACTCTTGGAAGCTGGGTTTCGTACGCGCTCGGATCGGAAAATCAGAACCTGCCATCGTTCGTCAACATTGGGCGTCCGTCCTCTCCGGTTCAATTGAGCGGAGGTTATCTCGGAGCATCCGTCTCCGCGACGCCGTTCCAACCCGGCGATGTCCCGATCCGGAATCTGGTCCCGCCGAAAAATTCCAGCGCTGCGGAGCGTGACGGGCAGATGCGCGTTCTTGAGGAATTGAATCTGGAATTTCGGCGGCAATACGAAGTCCACAGTGCGATTGCGGCTCGCACGAAGGCTTATGAACTGGCAGCGAGGATGCAATTGCACGCACCAGAGGCGGTGAGCTTCACCAGCGAACACGATTCCATCAAGCAGCTCTACGGGATCGGTGAGAAGGAGACGGATGATTTCGGAAAACAACTTTTGCTCGCGCGCCGGTTGGTGGAGAGGGGCGTGCGGTTCATTCAGATTTGCCACGCGGGCGGCGGCAATGGAGCCTGGGACTCACATGGCGACATGGACACCCACGCTCCACTCTGCCGGCAGGTGGACAAGCCGATCGCTGGTTTGATTCGCGACCTAAAACAGCGCGGGTTGCTGGACAGCACACTTGTCGTCTGGACGAGCGAATTTGGGCGCACCCCCTGGTCGCAAAACACAACCGGCCGTGATCACAACCCGAAGGGGTTCACATCGTGGCTCGCCGGAGGCGGTGTGAAGGGTGGAATGATTTACGGGAAGACGGATGACGTCGGTTATCGTGCGGTGGAGGACAAGGTTTACATCAGCGATCTCCAGGCGACAATCCTGCATCAGACGGGCCTTGATCACCGGAAGATGGAGCTCGAAATCAACGGACGCCCCGTGCGGCTGGTCGAAGAAGGATCGCAGCCGATCTACGGGATACTCAGTTGATCGGAAGCTGCGGCACCTCGGATCGAGTTGTTTCCGAGAAAAGTGATGGAACATATTATCCAATTCCTCCAGTGGTTTCCGTCCAGGCTCCGGAGTAATCGAGGGCGCGGCAGGCTAAAACCGTTGTTGCATTTCATCTGTAGCCGCTGATGAGCGACGTCACGCGCATCCTGGACCGTGTTCAGCAAGGTGATCCCAAGGCCGCCGAGGAATTGCTCCCGCTCGTTTATGAGGAGTTGCGCAAGCTGGCCGCGGCGCATGAAATGGGTGGATTGTAACTCTCACAAGTTCTGATAGACTTTTACCATTATGAAAACGATACCGATCGAGATCATCGACGGAGTTCTTCGATTGCCCAGCAAAGTACAAATCCCTCCCAGGTCGCGCCTGGCTGTGATTGTTATCGACGAAGAGGATCCAGGATTCCAGGTTCAGGCTGTGGCTGATGCGGGTGGAGCGTTTGGTTTTCTCCACGAGGAGCCGGAACTTTACTCCGATACGGACGTCCTGGTTGAACGACGCAATCCCCGCTTCGGAAGCGCACGCTGATGTTCAAGCCCGGTGAGATAGTCATCGCAGCTTTTCCATTTACTTCGCTGACCAGCGTGAAGCGGCGTCCGTGCGTGGTGCTTGCCGCCGGGGACACGCCTGGCGATTTCATCGTGGCATTTGTCACGAGCGCAAACGTAGCGTCCGGATTACGCTCCGCCGTTGCCATTGGCCCCACTCACCCCGAATGGAAAAAGACCGGTCTTAAAACCATGTCGATCATCCGGGCAGACAAACTCGAAACGCTGAACGATTCGGTAATCAGCGGGGCGATCGGGATATTGCCGCCGGACATTCTCGAAGCGGTCCGAAACAAGCTCAAAGCCTTGTTGCAGACAACTTGAAATTACCTTGAGCGACGTCACGCGCATCCTGGACCGTGTTGAGCAAGGCGATCCCAAGGCCGCCGAGGAATTGCTCCCGCTCGTTTATGAGGAGTTGCGCAAGCTGGCTGCCGCGAAGATGGCTCATCAAGCGCCAGGCCAGACCTTGCAGGCGACGGCATTGGTTCACGAAGCGTATCTGCGCCTCACCGGTGGCGTGCGTGATCAATGGCAGGATCGCGCGCACTTCTTCCGCGCCGCCGCCGAGGCGATGCGCTGCATCCTGATCGAGAATGCCCGCAAGAAAAGCCGCTGGAAACGAGGTGGTCGGCTGGAGCGCGTAGAGTTGGAAGGGTTGGAACTGGCCGCTGCCACGCCGCCGGACACGCTGCTTGTCGTTCATGAGGCGCTGGAAAGGCTCGCGGCGGAAGATGTGCCCAAGGCGGAACTGGTGCGGCTCCGGTTCTTCATCGGTCTGACCAACGCGGAGGCGGCGAAGGTGCTCGGTCTTTCGGAGCCAACCGTGAAGCGCTATTGGGACTTTGCCCGCGCCTGGTTGTTGCGGGAGATTAGAGTCATCGCGGCGGGAGGTTGAATCAAAAGCTCCTTTCCATGAACCCGCCTGCCTCGGAGGGCCGAGTTTCAGGAGGCCCACTCTGACAAACGCGCCCAATTCCAGATGGGGACTCGTGTAACTCGTCCTTCCGAAGTTCATGGTCACCATGCGCGATTTGGAGATCGTGTAGGCTTTCCATGAACCTCCCCGCCTCGGAGGGCCGAGTTACACGAGGCCCACTCTGACCACCACGTCCCATTCCAGTGGGGATTCGTGTTCCAGTTGGGGACTCGTGTAACTCGTCCTTCCGAGGTTCATGGTCTCAACTCGCGTCCAATTTTTG
>SIBF01000094.1 GCA_009695275.1 Pedosphaera sp.
CTGGACAAACACTGGCTACTCTTGTAAACTCAATAGTTATTACCATCAAGCAATATATTTGCTTATATCACACTATTACTTGCTACATATTCTATGAAAACATCACAATTGCTGAAGTTTTTGAATACAGCCCGGGAAGTTAGGCTAGCGCGTCGCCAGGAACATCACAGTGAGCACTGCCCAGATCAGGGTGAGAATTCCCAGAGCAGTCACCAAACCGGACCTTCTGTTATCCAGCCTTGATTGCTTGATCCCTTCAAGGACGAGCAGCAGGGCGTTCATGAGGCCGCCGATAATCCACAGTCCGCCGCAGATGATGGCCGGTAAGACAAGCCCCATGCTTCCCGGACCATGGGAGCCGGAGTGATCGGATTTGCTGACCAACCATAAAGCCAGGCAGGGTAACTGAAGAAGAACTCCAGCAACGCAGAGGATTAGTCTGGTGGTCTTCATGGTTTCACTACTGGGATTGCTTCGACTGGCTCAAATTCAAAGTAAGCGAAGTTATTACCCTTGCCGTAGTGGAAGGTCAGGAGTTGCGGGCCAGCCTCACGGAACTGGATGGTGCCGATGGTCGCGAAGTTCCACTGGTGATAATTCACGGTCGGCACGGGCAGCCGGCAGGTGGCGACAGGTTTGCCGTTGAGGTCGAAAGTGACGGTGTTGGTCTGGAAGGAGTAGAGGGCTTTGATGCGATAAGCGCCCGGGTGGGCGACGTTGACGGTGTAGTTGCACCACTCGCCGTTCTCGGTCCAGCCGATGTAGAGCTGGTTGATGTGCGGGCTGACCAGGTTGGTGTGGCTCAGGTCTGCCCCGTCTTTCACGAAGGAGAGGTCCACGCCTTCGTCTTTCCGAAAGTGCCAGATATAGGCGCTGGCGTGGGCCTTCTGATGGCCGGGTTCGAGGTTGAGTTTTCCGCTGCCGTTGTTGGTGGAGTCGGTGTCGTGATAGGCGACGCCTTCGCCGCCGAGATCATAGAGCGCACACTGAACAATGCCGGGAATGCCTGGCGGGCCAGCTTTGTGATAAGTATCGGCAAAGGGTTTGCCGCGGTAATCGGGGGGAATTTGGGCGCGCACGGTGAAAGTCGCGCAGCACGGCATCAAGCTGAGGGTGACAAAGAGAATGAGATGATTCATTGCGGAGACACTATTGGGCAATTTTCTGGCGTCAGCTTCATTTTCTTCCTCAAATCAAGGTGGTTGCGGCCTATGCGTTCCCACCCGCACACCTTGCCCCTGGTCAGAACGCCGAAGGCGTCAAGAGTTGAAATTCCCGAGATTGTGGACGTCGTGCAGGCGACCGAAGTCGTCCGCAACCCGCCCGCTTGTCGAAGTCTTGGGTGACGCAGGGCTGCTTCTTCACCAAAGGCCCGGCCGATGTGGTCCACCACTCCGCCGGCGAAATCGCCTTTGGCAGTAAACCCGGTTTTGACACGACGAAGAAACCTCCCGGCCAAGGCTTCAAACGTCCCTGTCCGCCACTGTTAAAATCGATACCGCGGTGAAGGCGAGGGTGGAAAAACTTTTCGGTTTGCGATAATCTCGTCCCGGCATGAGCGCGAATGAAAGGCCGCTTGCTCGCTCTTGACTCGCGAAACCATCCTTCGCGAGTTTCAGGACTTGTCCGACGAACCTGCACAACA
This sequence comes from Pedosphaera sp., assembly GCA_009695275.1. Classification (GTDB taxonomy): domain Bacteria; phylum Verrucomicrobiota; class Verrucomicrobiia; order Limisphaerales; family F1-12-MAGs170; genus F1-120-MAGs170. Next base: position 1,646 of record SIBF01000094.1, read on the forward strand.
GGGCGTCACATTGAGCAAAGCCCCTGTCGCAATACAACTCATACAACTCACTCGAACATGAGCGAAAGCATGGAATACTCGCTCGGCGCGATGCTGCTCTACGGCATGGCCGACTTCGTTTACAAGCGTGGCGCGGCGGCTGGGGCCGAGCCACATCATTTTCTGATGGTGCAGACTTGGTTCTTTACCCCGTGCGCGCTCTTGTATGGCCTCGCCTCCGGAACGCTCGTGTTCAATCTGGCGGCGCTCTGGGGCGCGGCTGCGGGAGTGTGCGCCGTCGTCGGCTACTACAACTTTGCGCACAGCTTGAGATCAGGATCAGTCAGCACCAACGCAACGATATTCCGGTTAAGCTTTGCCGTGACCGTAGCGCTCGCTGTGCTGGTGCTGGGTGAGCCGCTCACCGCACCGAAGCTCGCGGGGCTCGCGCTCGTGGCTGTCGCGGTTTGGCTGCTGCTCGCTGCGCCAGGCACCGGGGCTGGCGACCCTCGCCACGAGAGCAGGTCTTCTCTCGTACGCGTGCTCGTGGCAACCGTCATGGTCGGGATCCTGGGTTTCACCTACAAGGTGGGTCTGCGTGGCGGTTCAACGCCGATCGCGCTGGTCGTGACGCAGGGGTTTGTCGCGGTCACTATTGCCACTTGTTTCACGGCGTACGTCGATCGCCGCATCCGGCCATCGCGCGCCGCTTGGAGCCACGCGCCCGTCGCCGCAGTGCTGCTCGTGACGGCATTCACGTTCCTTGCGAAGGGCCTTGAGAGCGGGCAGGCGAGTGTGGTTGTGCCCGTGGCACAAATGGGATTCATTGTGACCGCCATCATGGGCTTTATTCTCTTACGTGAGCCGTTCACAGCGCGCAAAGGCGCGGGCCTTGCCGTGGCACTCGCCGCGCTGGCATGTCTTGCCATGGGATGATGCCCTAAAAGATTGGTCCATCTGGCATGCCAAATCGCGAAGCGGTGCAGCCATCCGTTCACGATCGTGCGCCTGACTCCGGCCACAACGCTGATGGGAATTCGTCCGCTTCACGGCTCTTTGCTTTTCAAGACCTCTGATTTACCATTGTCACTTCATGAGCATCGCAACCAAGACTGGCGACGGAGGGACAACCGGCCTGATGTACAACAGGCGCGTGAGCAAATGCGATCCACGTGTCGAGGCTTACGCGTGCGTGGATGAACTGAACTCGGCGCTCGGCATGGTGCGGGCCACTGCGACGCATGATTTCATTCGCGCCAATGTTTTGGTGATCCAGAAGGAGCTGGTGGATCTCATGGGTGAATTGGCGGCCACTGTCGATGATCTCCCTAGATATGAGAAGGACGGTTACAAGCTGGTCGCTCCGGAATGGGTGGCGAAATTCGATCAATTGATCGGATGGATCGAGGCGCACAAGATCACCTACGCGGGCTGGGCGACGCCAGGTGACACCTTGAACTCCGCCGCTCTCGACGTTGCGCGAACCGTGTGCCGCCGAGCGGAACGGCGCGTGTGCGCCCTCCAGGAAACGGACCAGCTTCGGAACGACGCAATCATGGTTTATTTGAACCGGTTGTCGGATTTGCTTTGGCTCATGGCGCGGTGGGTGGAGGCGCAGGTGTCGTCGTCCAGCCAGCGTTGAACCGAGGATTCTCCGGGAACTGATCGGGAGCGAATCGGCGAAGGTTGCGATGAGCTTGAATAACGGGCTAACTTCGCATCATGCGTCCGACGCTGGCAGAAGAAACCGAGAGATTGAAGAAGTCCTGGATGCAGCATGACTCCGCCATGCTCCGGGACTATATGGTGGCGGACATTCATGATCCCCGCATCAACCCGCAAAGCATTCTTGGGCGCCATTTCCTGATCGAAGCGCTTTTTTCGGAAAGGTTCTCGGCCTTGTGCATGGAGGAACTGCGCTTCAGCACTGTTGTTCCGTGGTTGCGCACCCTGGCAGGGGAAGCCATCGATGCGGACGAGGCTGTTGTGATCGAGCACGCGCTCAAACTCGGAGCCGACAACGCGGAGGGACGCCCGATTCCCTCCCATGTCATCCACGCGTTCAACCAGATGCCTGTAAAACCGGACGGCTCTGGGGTGCCAAATCATGTTCACCAGTTCTTTCAGAGCATCACTGATGGCGCTCCGGCGGCGCTGGCCTTGGAGAAAACCTTTGGAGCATTGGAAACCGTCTGGCGGGCTGCGCTGGCTGACGTTGATGGGAGTCGAATCTCCGTGCTCGAACCCGCCTGTGGGTCGGCCAACGATTATCGGACATTGGAGAGTTGTGGATTGGCGCGGTTCCTGGAATACACGGGATTTGATCTCTGCGAAAAAAACGTGACGAACGCCCGCCAGATGTTTCCGGCGGCGCGGTTCGAGGTGGAAAACGTGTTTGAACTGCCTTACAGCGACAAGGCTTTCGATTGCTGCGTCGTTCACGATCTTCTGGAGCACCTCTCGATCGAAGGGATGGAGACGGCGCTGGCAGAATTGTGCCGGGTGACGAGGAGGGGAATCTCGGTCGGGTTCTTCCAGATGCACCAAGGGCCTGATCACATTGTTCGCCCGTTGGAGGATTACCATTGGAACACTCTGAGCCTTCCCCAGGTTTACGAGTTGTTTGCCAGGCATGGTGCCAAAGTGCAGGCGATGCACATCAACACGTTTCTCAACACCTGCTTCGGGTGCGCCGATGGCTGTTACTATGATTCAGCCTACACGCTGTGCGTAAGATTCGATTGATTGGCGGCAAAAGTAATTGGCTCCGGTTGCGCTTGAGCTACAGTACCGCCGATGATTCTTCCGGCTGATTATCACATGCACACGCCCCTCTGTCACCATGCAGTGGGCGAGCCGGTTGATTATGCCGCACGGGCGGTTGAGTTGGGGCTGGATGAGATCGGTTTTTCAGACCACTCCCCGATGCGCGAGGACGGATTTGATGACTGGCGCATGTTCACCAGCGATTTGGACGAGTATGTGGAAAAGGTGCGGCTGGCTCAAAAGCGATTTCCACAGGTAACGATCCGCCTGGCGCTGGAGGTTGACTATATCCCGGGGCACGAGGAATGGATTCGGGATCTGGCCGACAGACACCCGTGGGATTACTTGATTGGATCAGTGCATTACATCTCGGACTCCTGGGACTTCGACAACCCGAAGAAGCTTTCGAGATGGAAGGAGCGTGACCCGTTTGAAACCTGGAGCATTTACTTTGAGCGGCTGACGATGGCGGCGGAATCCGATCTTTTCGACATCATCGGGCACGCCGATCTCGCCAAGAAATTCTGCTTCTACCCGAAAGCGGACTGCACTCCTCTTTTCACGGCGTTCCTCAAAGCGGCTCGCAGAACGGATACTGCGATTGAATTGAATACTTCCGGACTTCGAAAAGATTGCCACGAGATTTATCCCAGTCAGAAGATTCTGGCATTGGCGCGAAATGAGGGTGTGGCCATCACCTTCGGCTCGGATGCTCATGCGCCCGGCGAAGTGGGTGCTGACTTCGACAAGGCCGTAGATCTTGCCCGTTCGGTCGGATATCGACACGCACGGCGCCTCTGCCAACGACAGACTAGCGTGGCGGATTTGTGATATTGGGCTGATATTCGCCGCTGCAAGTCATGGCCTGCAGCGACAATTGGCGTTTCAAAAATACGTTTCAAGAATCCGCTTGCCTCGACTTTGACCATCGGTAGATTCGCCCTGCGAAATCGATCTGGGCTGCCACCGGTTGCGGTGGTTTTTGTTTAGATCAGTCGCTTCCATCAGCAGACAGACATTGTGAAACTTTTTAGCGGCACGTCCAATCTGCCGTTGGCCATATCCATCGCCTCATCCATCGGCATGGAGTTGGGCCAATGTACGGTCAGCGCGTTTCCGGATGGGGAGACATTCGTCAAGATCGAGGAGAACGTTCGAGGGGAGGATGTCTTCATCGTGCAGTCCACCAGCCCGCCGACGAACCATAATCTGATGGAGATGTTCATCATGATGGATGCGCTGCGGCGGGCGAGCGCGGCAAGAATCACGGCAGTACTCCCTTTTTACGGCTACGCCAGGCAGGATCGCAAGGACCAGCCGCGCGTGCCGATCACCGCGAAGCTCGTCGCCAATCTTCTGGTGGCCGCCGGCGCGAACCGGGTGCTGACGATGGATCTCCATGCCCAGCAGATTCAGGGTTTCTTCGATATTCCTGTTGATCACCTCTACGCGGCGCCCGTGATGTACGAGTATATCAAGAAAAAGAATCTGAAGAACCTGGTAGTGGTGAGTCCTGACGTGGGTGGGCTAAAGATGGCTTACGCCTATTCACTGGTTCTGGATGCCGATCTTGCGATCGTGGCCAAGCGTCGGAAGAGCGCGACGGAGGTCGAGTCGGTCAGTGTCATCGGTGAGATCGCGGGGAAAAGCGTGCTGTTGGTGGACGACCTTACCGAGACGGCCGGGACGTTGACCATGGCTGCATCGTTGATGAAGGAGAAGGGGGCGACCGAGGTTCTCGCCTGTGTTTCGCACGCGATTTTGAATGATTTAGGCATTGATCGGCTTCGGAAATCTAACATTGACGAACTGATCACCACTGATACTGTGCTGCGCCCTAAATTTGACGGGGTGAACATTACGACGCTTTCGGTGGCGGCATTGCTTGGGGAAGCCATCAAGCGGATACACAACAATTCATCGGTGAATTCGTTGTTTGAGTTCAAGGGTGGGCGCACGAGTTGAGCGTGGCGTCCGAGATCGGAAAGACTTTTAACAATGAAATCTGTTGCTTTAACTGCTTATCCACGGTCGTTGGTGCGCCGCGCCGGCGCCAAGAAACTTCGAGGCCTGGACCGGGTGCCGGTTGTGATATACGGCCGCCACAATTCTCCACAAAACCTTGAAGTCAAACTCAAGGATCTTGATCGGGTCATCCACCACTCGGTATCAGAAAACGTCCTCCTGGATTTGGAAGTGAGCGGTGACGCCAAGCCCAGGCGCCTGGCGCTTGTTCAAGATGTACAGCATCATGCTTTGAGCGGGCATGTGCTCCATGTTGACCTGCATGAAGTCGTCGAGACAGAAATGGTGACGATCACGGTTCCCATCGAGACCACGGGAGAAGCGGTAGGGGTTAAGACGGGTGGCGGGGTTCTCGAACACGTGGTCTTCAAAGTCAAGGTTCGCGCGCTTCCGAAAGATCTCCCCGAGAGCCTTCAAGTGGACGTCTCGCACCTTGAAATTGGGAATTCCATCCACCTTGGTGAAATCCAGGTTCCGCCCGGTGCGGAAATCATCGGGGACAAGAAACGTGTTGTTCTGGCCGTAGCCGCTCCAATAACCGAAGCGCAGGAAACCGCGACGGAGACGACTGCGGCTGAAGGCGCCACACAGCCAGAGATGATCAAGGAGAAGAAGGATGAGACGGGTGCTGCTCCTGCCGCCGGAGCGAAACCGGCTGCCGAGAAGAAGAAGTAACGGTGCAGTGGATTGCGCCGGAGCCAGGCTAAGGAGCGAATCCGATGGAAGCATGGCACCTGATCGCAGGCTTGGGCAACCCTGGGACAGAGTATGCCAGAACGCGGCACAACGCCGGGTTCATGGTTGTGGAAAAATTGGCGCGGCTGTGGAATGTGGTTTGGACTTTGGAAGGCAGGTTCGGCGGGAAGCTCGCCAAGGCTGATTTCGAGGGCCGCCGGGTAGTGCTCTGCGAACCGCAGACGTACATGAATTTGAGCGGAGATGCGGTCGCTGCGGTGAAGGAATTCTACAAGGCTCCGCAGTCGAGGATTCTGATCGTGGTTGATGATGCTGATTTGGAGCTGGGACATTTGAGGCTGAGAGCGAGTGGTAGTTCCGGCGGGCATCATGGACTGGAGTCGGTGGAGAACCGGTTGGGGACGCGTGATTACGCGCGGCTCCGGGTTGGAATTGGCAGGCGGGCGTCCGAGGGCCGCGAGATCACCGGACACGTGTTGGGCCGGTTCAGCTCAGAGGAACAAGCAGTGCTCGAAAAAGTTCTCGATCGAGCGGCGAGTCAGGTGGAATGCTGGTTGATGGATGGTACGACGGTGGCAATGAATCGATTTAACGGAGCCGCGGAGGCTCCCATGCAAAAGGATAGCTGAGTGAAAACATACGAAGGTTTGTTCATCTTGAACACGGCAGGCAAGGAAGAGGGCATCAAAGAAGTCCTCGACAAAATCTCCGCCGAAATCACGGCGGTGGGTGGCAAAGTGGAAACGGTGCAAAAAATGGAAAAGAAAGCTTTCAGCCGCGTGGCGGATCGAAAGCACAACTCCGGCTTCTACGCCAACTTCATTTTCTCCGCTCCAAACACCGCAATCTCACAGTTGCATCACCGATTTGCCGTGAATGAAGATGTCTTCCGTGTCCTCTTTACAGAAGCTCCGGCTCCAAAGAAGGCTGCTGCGTAAGGCTCGTCATGGCCAATTTCAACAAAGTCATCCTCGCCGGGAATCTGACTCGCGATCCGGAGTTGAGTTATACGCCGAAAGGAATGGCCATCTGCAAATTTGGCCTTGCCATCAACCGCAATTGGACCAATGAAGCGGGGGAGAAGAAGGAAGAGGCGACTTTTGTTGACATTGATGCTTTTGGACGTCAGGCGGAAGTCGTCGCCCAGTATATGAAGAAAGGTCGCCCGTTTCTGGTCGAAGGCCGCCTGAAGCTCCACCAATGGGACGACAAGCAAACCGGCCAGAAGCGTAGCCGCCTTGGTGTTGTACTCGAATCATTTTCGTTCATTGATTCCAACACGGGCGAGCGCGAAGCCGGGGTGCCTTCGGCGCCAGCACAGCCTCGCCCACGTCCGGCAGCCGTGCCTGCTTCACCAGCTGCAGCCGCACCGGCGGAGGGGGCTGATGAGATGCCGCCGGAGGACGATGTTCCATTTTGATTTTGTATTTTCCAGGTCAACGCAAAGGACTGGGTTCGATCTTCAACAATAGATTTTATGGCAAAAACAGAAGTTATCCTGACTCACAACGTAGTTGGCTTGGGCGGCGAATCCGACCAGGTCAAGGTAAACGCGGGCTACGCGCGTAATTATCTCTTCCCTCAAGGCCTCGCGGTTCCCGTCACCGGGGCCAACAAGCGCCGTCTGGATGTTCTCCGTCAGCGTCGTGCCGAACGTGAAACTCACGAGTTGAAGAGCATGACGGAACTGGCGCAAACGCTCTCCAAATTGACCCTGACGATCACTGTCAAAACCGGTGACGACGGCAAACTGTTCGGCTCGGTCACGGCCGGGACCATAGCGGATGAACTTCGCGCGCACTACGACGCCATCGTGGACAAGCGCAAGATACATCTGGAGCATCCGATCAAGACGGTCGGTGATTACGAGGCAGAGCTGCGACTGCACCCGGATGTGAACTCGACACTCAAGGTCAAGGTTCAGAGCAGCAATCCAGCGCCCGCGCCGGCAGAGGCTTCAGCTCCGGCAAGGGAATCCGGACGAGCTGCGAGGCCGGAACGGGGTGAAAGAAGTGACAAGGGTGAGAAGATTCCCCGAACGGATCGCGGCGAAAAATCCGACAACCCGAGAACCCCGAGACCGGCCTAAGCCTGATTCCATATCAGGTTTGCAATCTCAGACCGGGATCCATTCGGGTTCCGGTCTTTTTTTATCGGAAATGGTTTTGTGGATGAGCAGTGAGCAGGCGGTGAATTCGGTGCCAGAACATTCCGACAACTCTCCATTGCCGTTCGTTTCTGATTTCCGTTTGATGAATCGATGATCGACTCTGTTGAAGGTGAACCCGCAGGCGCTCCTCCCGTCGATTTGCGAAAATCGCGCCGGCGGAAGAGCGATTCCACCGCAGTGACGGCGCCGCGCATTGACCGCCTTCCTCCGCACTCTCTTGAAGCCGAGCAAGGCGTGCTCGGCTGCATTCTGATTTCACCGCAGGAATGCATGGGTCAGTGCATCGAACGTCTGAAGCGTGGAAGCGAAGTTTTCTACGACCTGCGACATCAGCAGATCTTCGATCTCCTGTCGGGAATGTACGATCAAAAAGAGGCGATCGATCTGATCACAGTTCAGCAGCGCCTCAAGGATGCCAACCAGCTTGAGGCGATCGGCGGCATCACCTATCTCGCATCGCTCGCCGATTCGGTCCCGTCGGCGGCCAACCTGATGTACTACGTGGATATTCTCCGCGAGAAGTACCTTCTACGCCGGATGATCCACACCTGCACTGGAGTGGTGGGGCGGGTTTATGAGCACGAGGGAGAGGTCGATGCTCTGCTCGACGAAGTGGAGAGGGATGTTCTCCGCATCAGCGAGGAAAGAGTTGAGTCCACCACCCGGACAATCAAAGACCTTGTTCACAAGGCGATCAATACCATCGAGGAGTTCCACCAACGCCAGGGGATGCTCACTGGAATCGGCACCGGTTTCACCGATCTGGACAAGATGACGAGCGGTTTTCACGGCGGGGAAATGATAGTCATCGCCGCCCGTCCTTCCATGGGCAAGACATCGCTGGCGATGAACATTGCCGAACATGTGGCACTCGACCTGAATTTGCCGGTGGGTGTGTTCAGCCTTGAGATGAGTTCAGAATCACTCGTGTTGCGGCTGCTTTGCTCGCGCGCGCGGGTTAATCTGCGAAATATCCGCGACGGTTTTCTCGCAGAGCGTGACTTCCCCAAGCTCACAGGCGCGGCTGGAAAACTTGCCGGGGCGCCGCTGTTCATAGATGACAGCTCGGGCCTGTCCATCTTGCAATTGAGGGCCAAGGCCCGCCGGATGTTCCAACAGAACGGCATCAAGCTCTTTGTCATTGACTACCTACAATTGCTCAATTCTACTTCGCGCCGAGCTGAAAACCGGCAGCAGGAAATCGCTGACATTTCCAACGGCATCAAAGCCTTGGCCAAGGAACTGAATGTTCCGATCATTGTGCTCGCGCAGCTAAACCGGGACATGGAGAAGGAAAAAGGTCGTGTTCCTCGCATGTCGGACTTGCGCGAGTCGGGTGCCATCGAACAGGACGCCGATCTGGTGGGATTGCTTTACAAGCCATCCAAGGAATCCGATCCGGAAGATGGCTCTGTGCCGCAGACGCAGGAAGCAATTCCAGTGAACATGCTCATCGCCAAGCAACGAAACGGCCCGACCGGTGATGTTTGTCTGACGTTCTTGAAGTCAATTACACGTTTTGAAAATGCCGCCAAAGTCAGTGACGAAGATGTGCCGCAATAACCCGAGTTGATGAAACTTTTCCTCCGCCGTTCGTGGCGCATGTGGGGCATTTTTCTTTGCTGCGTCCACATGGCATCCACACGAGCCATGGCTCAGGCCGTGTCCGCTTCTCCTGTCCAGAAGATCGAGATTCGCCATGTGGGCCCTCCATCCGCGAGCGATGACCTCATCAAGGCGAACATTCGGGTTAAAGTCGGCGACACCTACACCCGAACAGGCGTCGATGACGATGTCCGCACCCTTTACTCGACGGGATTGTTCCAGAACATCCGGGTCGCAGAGGAACGGGCGGCAACCGGAGTCACTCTGATCTATTTCATCCAGGGCAAGGCCACGCTGACCGACGTTCGCTTCGAGGGAAACAAAAAGTACAGCACCAGCAAACTGCAGAAGAAGCTGACCTCAAAAGTCGGCGAGCCGCTCGACGAGCGCAAGCTCTTCACCGACAGTCTGGAAATCCAGAAGATGTACCAGAAGGCCGGGTACCAGAAGACCGAGGTCAAGGTTGCCCCCCCGGCCATTGATGAGCAAACGGGACGTGGACGAGTGACATTTGAAATCAAAGAGTCGCCCAGGGTCAGGATTTCAGATGTCCAATTCGTCGATGCCAAGGCGTTTACCCAGAAGAAACTTCGCAAGACCATCAAGACTCGCCGACGCTGGATGTTTTCGTGGATTACCGGTAGCGGCGTGCTGAAGGACGAGCAGTTTGAAGAGGACAAGGAGAAACTCTCCGACTTCTATCGCAACGAGGGCTATATCGACTTTGAGTTGAAGGATATCAACTTCGACTACAAAGATCCAAAGCATCTGAATCTTCGCCTGAACATTGCCGAGGGGACGCAGTACAAGGTTGGAGCTGTCGAGTTCAAGGACAACAAACTCTTCACCGCCGAGCAGATCATAAAGGCGGATCGCGGCTCCAAGCCGGTAAGAATGACGGTGGAAAAAACATTCACACCCAAGGGACTCACCGACGATATCGAAGCCATCCAGGATTTTTACTCATCGAAAGGGTATATCGATGTTCGAGTGGTGGCGGACAAGAACCCCAACACCGAAAAAGGGACGATGGATCTTGTTTACCAGATTCTGAACGAGGACAAGGGCAAGTCTTACATTGAGAAGATTGATATCCGCGGAAACACGAAGACTCGCGATCGAGTAATCCGCCGGGAATTGGCCGTCGCGCCCGGCGAAGTGTTCGATATGGTGCGCGTCAAGCGCAGCAAGGGGCGTCTGGAACAGATGGCGTTCTTCGACAAGGTGGATACGGACATTGAGCCGACTGACATTCCCAACCGCAAGAATCTCATCATCGGCGTCGAAGAGGGAAGCACCGGCAATTTCGAGCTCGGAGCCGGCTTCAGCTCCGTGGACAACCTCGTCGGCTTTGTCGGCTACCGGGAAGGCAATTTTGATCTTTTCAATCCGCCCTATTTCCGTGGCGGCGGCCAGAAATTCCGCATCAACATCCAGATGGGGACGAGGCGCAAGGATTACGTCCTATCCTTCATCGAGCCGTGGTTTCTCGGACGCAAACTGGCATTTGGGACGGACCTCTACCACCGCGAGCTCAATTACTACAGCGACCTCTACGACATAACACAGACCGGCGGTCGATTGAGTCTCACACGCACTCTCGGGAGTGATTTCCTCATCGGCAACGTGAGCTACACGCTGGAGAACATCGGGCTACACAATGTGGCAACCAATGCTCCGCTGGTCATCCGCAATGAGCCCTCTGACCGTTTAGTTTCAAAGTTCGGAGCAGGTCTAGCCTACGACACACGGAACAACGTCCAGCTTCCCAACAGGGGACATCGCACCGAGTTGATGGGTGAAATCGCCAGCCGACAACTTGGAGGCGACACCGATTTTTACAAGGTACGCCTCCAAACATCTGTGTACTTCCCTGGATTCTTCGACGGCCATGTCTGGGAAATTCTTGGTCAGGCTGGGGTGGTGGATAACTTTGGCGACACAACACGTGTGCCACTGTTTGATCGCTATTTTTTGGGTGGCGTGACGTCGTTGCGTGGCTACCGCTATCGCAAGGTTGGGCCGACTGACACCGGTGAACCGATCGGTGGTGAGATGTTCTGGTACGGTTCCGTGGAGTACAGTCTGCCAATTATTGATCGTTTGCGCTTTGCGATGTTCTATGACATCGGTAACGTGTATTTGAATTCTTACAGCTTTGACTTGCAGCCGGGGCAGGCAACCTACAGCGACGACGTGGGAGTGGGCTTTCGAATTAACATCCCGCGACTTGGGCCGCTGCGGCTAGATTATGCCTTCCCGCTTTCACACGACGCTGGAGTAAGCAGCGCCGGCAAGTTCCAGTTTAGTGTCGGGTTCACTCGCGACTTTTAGACAATAATTTTATGATGAAGCGACATTTCGGATATCAAATCTTCCTCGGCCTGGCTTTGGGTCTTCTCACTTACACCCACACTCCGGTGGCCCGGGCGGCTGATGCCCAGCCAAAAATTGCCACGACCAACCTCCGCAAAATCTTTGAAGGCTACTTCAAGACCAAGCAGGCGGACCTGCAATTGAAGGAGCGTGGCGCCGAGGCGGAGAAGGTTCTCAAGGGAATGCTGGATGACTATCAGAAGGCCAGCGACGAGTACAAGACTTTCAGCGCCGGTCTGGCGGACCAGGCCGTGTCAGCGGAGGAACGCGACAAACGCAAAAAATCCGCCGAAGCCAAGTTGAGCGAGCTTCAGGAGATCGAGCGCAGCGTGAAGCATTACCGCTCTGATAATCTTCAACGCCTCGAAGACCAAAAGAAGCGGATGCGCGAAAATGTGCTTCGTGACATCCGTGAAAAAATCACCATCAAGGCAAAAGCTGGAGCGTTCAACCTTGTGCTTGATTCTTCCGCTGAAACCATAAACCAAACCGATGTCGTCCTCTTCAACAACGGCCTGACCGATCTGACCGAGGAGATCATCACCGAGCTTAACGCGAATGCGCCGCCAAATCTTTCCGGAATCGAGAAAGACGAAAAGAAAGATGGAAAGAAGGGCGAAAAGAAATAGCCCTGCCATCAGGGTTTCAATCGGATAGCCATTGAGTTGAGCTTCCTCCGGATGATCGAGTTCCATCCATGAACCTCGAATCAATCACCATCTGGCCAGCCTCAATGCAGTTGTCGCGGAAGACTTGAGTGAGCTCTTGGGTAGATTGTCAGTAACCGCGTCAAAGTCGGCCAGGTGTCATAGACCGTGACCCACGGCAGCCCGCAGCGCTCTCTAATCTGGACTAAACCGCTGAAGATTGATCGCTGGGGGGAATTGGCAGCGTAATGAAATACTGAGACCTGCTTGGAAAGTTCACACCACTGCGGAATAAGTTTAGCGCTCCAATCGTATGGATACCGCTGAGAGGGTTCTGGAAATTTCACTTTGAAATAATATGTAAACGTATAGGTTGCCGCCGCATTTTAGAAAATGAGCACGATTCCTCACATCCCAGTCATCCGCCCGGGTCGCACCTATGACAGCCTCGACAAGATCACCATTGCCGATCACAAGACCGGCGAAGCCGTGGCCAAGGTCAGCACAATCCACGCTGGAATCATCCGTAAAGATCTCCAGAATATCAGCGAGTCGCGCGCCGCCCTGAAGAAATTTTCCGTCCAGCAGTTGCTCGATATTTCTGCAGATGCAGGTGAACTGTTCCTGAACGGAACACTGCCACTGGGCGACCGGGGCCACACGCAATCGCCACAGGAGTACATCGAGTTCCTTTCGCGCACCAGCGGCCTGCCGTGGGTGATGGTGCGGCGGAACATGACCAAGATCCACCAGGCGCTGACCCAGATGAAGACTATCTTGAATGGCCTTACGCGCGGTCTTGATCTGGGGGTTCTGGACTCCGGTTGCGGCGAGCAGTTCGGCACAAAGCTCAGCTTTTTTCCGGTGACGCAGGCCTTGGGTCTGGTGATGCCGAGCAATTCTCCCGCGGTGAACTCGCTCTGGCTTCCAGCCATCGCGCTCAAGATTCCCGTTGTGATCAAGCCGGGCAGGGAGGAGCCATGGACGCCCTACCGGTTGATCCAGGCATTCATTGCCGCTGGCTGCCCTGCGGAGGCGTTTGGTTTTTATCCAACCGACCATGAGGGAGCAGGCGAAGTTCTGCGCTCGTGCGGTCGGGCATTGATCTTCGGGGACAAAAGCACAACCGCCCGGTACGCAAACAATCCGGCGATTCAGATTCACGGTCCGGGCTGGAGCAAGATTCTCGTTGGCGAGGACCAGATCGAACACTGGCCGGAGTTCATCGACGTGATGGTATCGGCCATTTCGGACAATGGAGGACGAAGCTGCATCAATGCTTCCACGATTGTGGTTCCGAAATACGCCGCCGAGATCGCCGATGCGCTGGCAAAGCGGCTGGGACCTGTGGCGCCGCTCCCGGCGAATGATGAAAAGGCCCGGCTGTCCGGATTTGCCAATGTGAAGATGGCCGACTCCATCGATGCCCAGATCGAGGATGGATTGAAGACGCCGGGAGCTGCCGACGTGACCGCGAAGTATCGCAACGGTTCGAGAAGGGTCGAGTTCCAAGGCGGCGTGTTTCTGCGCCCAACAATTATCCATTGCGATTCCTTTTCGCACCCGCTCGCCAATCGAGAGTTTCTTTGCCCGCATGCTAGCGTCGTTCAAGTGGCCCAGGGAGAAATGCTCAAGCAGATCGGTTACTCACTGGCCGTCAGCGCCATAACCAAAGACCCAACGTTCATCGATCAACTCTTCGATTACCCCCATATCGAGCGGTTGAACATCGGCCCTGTCTCGACGATGCAGATCTCCTGGGACCAGCCGCACGAGGGCAACATGTTCGAGTTCCTTTACAAACGTCGAAGCATCGAGCGCGCGTGGTAGGGAGTTGACATTTTTTCAACACCTATGGCATCGGAAAGCAAAACAAGGGAAGCGTGGTGGTCAAAGGACTTGTTCGAGACTGGAATCGGGTATGTCCTGGTGGCTCGATTCAAAGGAAACGGCGATGTGGAAGCGGGTTTCTTTTTGATCGATGTCTATTGTCTTGGTGCCAAGAACGCGGATTCTTTCCGTGGCACCAGTGGCGAGTACAAGGAACTTCTGGCCGGGCTTTTCCCGGACGAGGGCGGAGAGGAGATTTCGCCCGAGTGCGGCCGGAAATTTGTTGAAGATTCGGTGGCGTATGCCCGGCGTCTTGGACTGGCTCCGCATCCGGATTACAAGCTGGGATGCCGGGTGTTTGGAGGGATAAATCCTGCGATTTGTGAAAGATCCTTCACTTTTGGCAGCGAAGGCAAACCGCTTTACATCCAGGGCCCCAATGACTCGCCGGCGTTCGTGGAGCGCGTGCTAAGATCGTTGAATCCTCGCTGAGGGGCTGAACGATGAGAATTGGCAAGATCTCCCCGCCTGAGTGAACAGCTTTTGGCAATCTTCCGTCAGACTGTGCGCATGAGAAAGAGCTCCGAATCCAAGTCATGGGAGGCTTTGCCTTCTTTCGACCAGCAGCCGCACACGCGGCTTGTCTATGGAGCCGGAGCTGTCGAGAAAGTCGGCGCTGTCGCACGCGAGATTGGAGCCAGCCGGGTTCTGCTGGTGACTGATGCGGGCATCGTTGCCGCCGGCCATGCTGACCACGTGGAGAAACTCCTTCGGGCCAGCGGACTGGACGTGGTGAGCTTCCAGGACGTTCTTGCGAACCCTACGACGCGTTGTGTGGATAATTGTGTGCGGGTGGCGCGCGAAGCTGGGATCGATCTGATCATCGGCCTGGGCGGCGGCAGCAGCATGGACACGGCGAAAGGCTGCAATTTTATCCTCACGAATGGCGGTCAGATGCGGGACTACTGGGGTGTGGGCAAGGCAACGAAACCGATGCTGCCGCTCATTGCGATTCCAACCACCGCCGGCACCGGCAGCGAATGCCAGTCCGCCGCTCTGATCGCGGATGAGGAGACCCATCAGAAGATGGCGTGCCTTGATCCAAAGGCTGCGGCGCGAGTCGCCATCCTTGATCCTTCACTCACGATTTCTCAGCCGCCAGGAGTTACGGCCTGCACTGGCATTGACGCCATAGCCCACGCCGTGGAAACCGCTGTGACACGAAAGCGGAATCCCTTTTCCTCGATGTACTCCCATGAAGCTTTCAAGCTTTGTGTGCCCAGTCTGCCGCGCGTCTTGCAGCAGCCCAAAGACATCGAAGCTCGCGGAAGGATGCTTCTAGGTGCGGCCTTCGCGGGAACCGCCATCGAGAACAGCATGCTCGGCGCCGCCCACTCGACCGCCAACCCGCTCACCGCGCACTTCGACATCGTGCATGGCGTGGCCGTGGGGTTGATGCTGCCGCATGTGGTGCGTTTCAATTCGAAGGATGAGAACTCGGCCCGCGCTTATGCGGAGCTGGCATCCGGACCTGAGATCGCTTGCGTCAGCGGCGGAGTCGAATCTGCGGTGAATGCTTTGGTGTCTCGGCTCGAAGCCCTCCTCAACGCCGCGCAAATGCCGCGTTCGCTCGCCGACTGCGGCGTGAGCCGCGACTCAATTCCGTTGCTGGCTGCCGAGGCAGCAAGGCAATGGACGGCCAGCTTTAATCCGCGTGCCGTGGCGGTGGAAGATTTTGTGGCGCTTTACGAGGCAGCCTTCGAGCCGCGCGGGGATTGAGACCGTCAGCACCAACTCATGAACGTGACTGGCTGACAGAAGTCGTTTGTTACAACGCTGGGGCGCGTGGCAAAAATCCTTCAGAAAGACGTGCTTGCACCAGCGTTTGATTGGTCTGCTCTGCTCAACCCAGCCTCCAACAACCGCTCATCCCATGGACTGAGCCTTGGAGCGTCGGCATCCTTGCCGGCGAGAAGCTCTCCATGAACCGCAATATAGAGCGCAGAGTTTTGGAAGGCGCAGAGAATTGTGTTCCGTGTCCTCCGTGTCCTCTGTGTCCTCCGAAACTCTGTGCTGAATTCTCCGCGTCGGATCGCGTAACGAGTTCATGGCCTCGATGCATGTCCGGTTTTTGGAGGTGTTCCCTACTCATGAACCGCCCTTCAGCCAGAGGGTTCGCGCTCGTCTTGATTATCGAATCCGGCACCGAGCCGAAAAATTGAGGACGAATTCCCGTGGCTGTTTCATGGTCTCGATTCAGCCCTAAATCCTGAAGGGCGAACTTTTCCAGAATCAGTGTGATGGTTTTCCTCCTCGAATTTCGCATTGATAAGTGTATGGCACTTGAAGCCCCGCTATGAAAACCCAATTCAACCGCGAACTCGAACTCTTCGCCGGTGCGCTCAAGCTGCTCGACGCCCAGCAGCGCAACGCTTACTTGGACCAGGCCTGCGCCGGCGACGCCGAACTGCGCCAACAGGTCGAATCACTGCTCAAGGCGAACGCGGAAGCCGGCACCTTCCTCCAAGACCCTGCCGTCCCTGTGCCTGGGCGCGACGGTCAATCCACCGAGGTCGCGCCGCCCCGCTTCGTTATCGAAAGGCCGGGTGACACGATTGGCCGCTACAAGCTCCTCCAACAAATTGGTGAAGGCGGCTGCGGCGTGGTGTACATGGCCGAGCAGACTGAGCCGGTGAAGCGCCGCGTCGCGCTCAAAGTCATCAAACTGGGAATGGACACGAAGAGCGTCATCGCCCGCTTCGAAGCCGAGCGTCAAGCGCTCGCGTTGATGGATCATCCGAACATCGCCAAAGTGCTGGACGGCGGCGCCACGGATGCCGGCCGGCCCTACTTCGTCATGGAACTGGTCCGGGGCACAAAGATCACCGAGTATTGCGATCAGAACAATCTCTCCACTCGCGACCGTCTGGATCTCTTCATCAAGGTCTGCCAGGCTATCCAACACGCGCATCAGAAGGGGATCATTCACCGCGACATCAAGCCCTCGAACGTTCTGGTCACGATGCATGATGGCGTGCCGGTGCCCAAGGTGATCGACTTCGGCATCGCCAAGGCCACGACGGGCCAGCGCCTGACCGACAAGACGCTCTTCACCGCGCTGGAGCAATTCATCGGCACGCCGGCCTACATGAGTCCGGAGCAGGCCGAGATGAGCGGCCTGGACATCGATACCCGCTGCGACATCTACAGCCTGGGCGTGCTGCTTTACGAACTGCTGGCCGGCAGCACGCCGTTCGACGCCAGGGAGCTGATGGCCTCGGGCATCGACGCAATGCGGAAGACGATCCGGGAGAAGGAGCCGGTGCGACCGAGCACCAAGCTCAGCCAGACCCTCGTAGCAACGAACGTGAGTTCGCTCAAATCTCCTGCTGCCGGAAGTCCAGCGACCGAGGAGGAAGTCAGAGCCGACTCACGTCGGCTGCTACGGTTGAAGGAGGCGATCGCGCTGCTCCGCGGCGACGTGGACTGGATCGTCATGAAATGCCTGGAGAAAGATCGCGCCCGGCGCTACGAAACGGCGAGCGGCCTCGCGAGTGACATTCAACGACACCTCAATAACGAAGCTGTCCTGGCTCGTCCCCCGAGCGCGGCGTATCGGTTCCAGAAACTGGTTCGGAGGAACAAGCTCGCGTTCGTGGCAGTCACAAGCGTTGCGCTGGTGCTCGTGCTTGGAGTTGTCGTGAGCACCTGGCAGGCGGTCCGCGCCACTCGTGCCGAGCACGAACAAAATCGCCAGCGTGAAGCTGCGGTGGTAGCCCAGCACAATGAGGTTCATCCGGCAAGTGTGTACCTGGATTCATAGAAATGGGATTTAGGAGAGCATGAGTAGAGACTCCAGAAATGATCCAGACTTTGCTGCGGAACGCGTTTGGGGTTGGGGCCCAATACCGGTATGAGAGGACAGAATACCTT
>SIBF01000095.1 GCA_009695275.1 Pedosphaera sp.
GGTGAAGCAATACGGCGCTAAAACCTCGGGCATCCATGAATTCTGAATGTTTCGGACGACTGCCTGCCGGATTTCCGCCGGCTTCCTGTCGTGCTGGTGAGTGAAAACAGGAGGAATTACGAGCAAAAATGCCATGATGAGAATTGCTGACCAAATGGTGGCAGCGACGAGGAGCAGGGTGCTGGAGGGAAATTGTACTGCACCATTGAACATCCCACGCGGCTGCGGAATGAATTCCGCGCTCCTGCTGATTGGTTATGATTTGGAAGAAGCCGGCTTCGAGGTGGAGGGAAGTTTGGAGGGGAGTTGCTTCCGGCCATTCCCTCAAAGCTTCTGGATCTCCTTCCGCAACGGTTTCAAATCGAGATCCTCGAGGGCCATTCCCTTGATCCGCTCTTTTCCGCCGATCTTGATGGCGGTCTTCAACCGCCGCATCGCGTCGGTCGTGTCACCCAACTGGCAGGCGTAGCAGGCAAGGTTGTAGGGAATGATGCTGATCCGCGGAAAACGAGCCTCGATCATCAGCAGCGAATCGCGGGCTTCCTCTGTCCGCTTTAATTCATGAAGGCTGAACGATTGTTTGATCCAGCCATCCGGATCGTCTGGCACCTGTTCCACAATCCGCTTTGCGGCGGCGAGTGAAGCCTCCCACTCCTTGCGCCGGGCCATGATCTCCCATTGGACCATGAGCGTGCTGTAATGTTGCAGAAGTTCAGCAGGCAGCCGCGCCAGCTCAATTTCAGCCTCGGGGATGTTGCCCAACTCCAGCCAGCCCTGGGCGGCGCTCACGTAATGAGTATATGGCGGCTCAAGATGATTCATGACTGATGCGTTCGCAGGCGCTGGATTGTTCTGAGGTCTAAGCGGAGTAAATCCCACGCTCCCATCGCGTGAAGACGGATCAATGCATCTCCACCTGGCAGGAGCCGATTCCAGGCCGGTAGAAATTGAACTGCACATTCGGATGATCCGCCAGCAGTGACATCGGCACCGCCGTGTCTGGAATCCGGTTGGCGATCATGAATGTGGTGAGGCGCTGGCCAAAGGGGTTGTCATGGTTTCCCGCGTGCCAGATTGAAACTTTCTCCGCGTTCCATGTTTCGACCGGACCGACGCTGATGGCACGGCTCGGAACACCGGCGAGATTCCCACCGCCGGAAGTGCGCGCATTCTGCACGAGCGTCACTGGATGCAGATCCACAACTCGCGTATGTAACCGGCGATATTCCGCGGGCGTCGGCGGGTCATCCCTGTATGCGCCCTCGCGGCGGGGCGGGTCGTTGAAGGCCCAATGCTTGATCTCGCCCTGGCCACCTTGCATGACGGCGCAACGCACGCCTTCCCAACTGTTGCGGTAAGCCTGGGAATCGGCCTTTGGGAAATGCAGGTGCGCGTCCGGCATGACAAGGTCGGGTCGGATTCGACTGAAGCACAGCTCACGATCCGCCTTCTCGAATGACAATGGATGGGTCGCCGGGACTTCTCGTTCGTCAAGAAACCATTCATCCATCCCCCAGAAGTGGGCGGAACTGATGTTCAGTCCGAGTTCATTGACCAACCGGGCCACGAGCGGCAATTGTTCGGTGGGGCCGATCGGTCCGCAGATGCCAACGGGATTGTCAGGCGTGGATTGTTTCCATGCGTGGATGTATTCGAGCGCCTCGGCGAGGTAGAACTCCTCGAGCGTGTCGTAAAACACAATCTTGAAGCCGGGGCGGGTGAGGCCGAGCATTTGCTGCGGGGTCAATGCGGCAACAGCAGCCAGGAGTTCGTCGTCGAGCGTCGTGTAATCCCACCAATCGTGGGAGATGGAACTGAGTTTGCGTGGCATAAAATAAAAACCTTCGTAGCAGACAAGGTGACGAGGCTGCCACGAATTTCAACGGCGCGACATTACTTCAGTGCCCCCGGTTGACAAGGCAGTCCTTGCCAAGCAGATCACGCAACGGATCAGCCTGCCCATCACAGAATCCGAGATGCAGATGTTTGCGCCAGCCCTCGGCAAATTCAAAACGACGGGACAACCTGCCAACTTCCCGCGACATCTGATCCATCGCGTCGAGGTAGGAACCCATGCCCTGAGTCTTATCGAGCCACGCCTTCTGGCTGGTGTGCGCTGCGAGAGCCTTGCGCTTTTGAGCCTGAACTCCGGTTGTGTCCACAAGGTGAGTGGGAATGACAGGCTTGCCCAGCGGATCACAGAGGCCGTGGGGCATCGCATGATAAACCGTGACATCGCCATTGACGGCGCGCCGCGAAGGAGTTGCCTTGAAGTTCGGCATGCCGCGCGCAAAGGTCGCGGTCACCGCCAGCCGGCACGTGTTGCTGTGGTCCTCCATGTAATCCTGCGGTGAATGGGTCAGCACGATGGAAGGCTGAACCTCACGGACCACCGTTGCCAGCCGCCGTAAAAGAGGCACTGTGTAAAGGATCTCCAGATCATCACAGAATGGCGGATGCCAGAGTGCGCCGAGGATTTTGGCGGCTGCGATCGCTTCGCCCCGCCGAACCCGACGCGTCGCCGCTGGCGAGTGCTCCATGCTGCCGCAGTTGCCGGTCGAAAGGTTCAAGCAGTGGATTTCCCACCCCGTTTGCTTCAGCAGGAGCAGCGTCCCGGCCATGACAAATTCGATGTCGTCGGGATGGGCAGCGATGGCGAGGGCCTTGTTCATTCAATCGTCTTCGGAGAAGTGGACTTCAAAAACCTGTTCGAAAGCCAGTCATGATTTGGCGGAGTTCAAATCCCGAATTCAGCCCGGGCTTCCGGCAATTCCCGGTTGATCTCATCCAGCCTGTATCCAAATCCAGGACCGCGCACTGTTCCCAGATCCACAAAGCCGTCCCTTCGCGCATAGACTCCGGGGTGAATTGCGGCTTCGACATGTGAAGCCTCGGGATAGAACTGCATGGAATTGGTTTCCACGCCCATGATTGTGCCGACGTGCGCGGCGAGGCGAAGATGCGGGATCTGCGCAAGCATCGGGTTTGTCAAATCCTGGACCATGAGAGTCATTCCATGCGCCTTCGCCCAGCAAGCGCTCAGGATCGCGCCGGTTTGTGTCTTGCACGTCTTCAGTGCCACGCCGGTCCAGCCGAGTTCGCGACCAAGCCTCACGCACTTCCAGTCGTGCGCGCTTTCATCGAGGAAGAGAGGTTTGCGGGCGGAGACGCTGTGAACGTCAATGCGATGCTGTTCGAGTTCGTAAGGAAAAGGCTGCTCGACATAGAGCAGCATCCCGAAGATGCGCGGATGCTCGTCACGGAGATGGTCCAGGAGATTGTTGACGTAGATGGGATCGGTCACCGTGCAATTGAAATCCGCGGACAGCCAATCCACCTCATGCGCAATCGCTATCTGGCCGACGGAAACCATGCGGCTGTAGTCCCAAGCAGCGTCGTTGCCACGGAGTTTTACTTTCAGGCATCTCAATGCGTCTCGTTTGATCCAGTCGGCAAGCAGAACCGGGTAACCGTCATTCGGTTCCCGGCCGGTGAGTTCGGATGCGTCGAGCGGATCAACGCCACCGACGAGATGCCACGCGATCAATTTCTGTGGAGGATGTGCAGTGAGGAAATCGGACGGGAATTTTCCTGTGAACGAAATCTCCGCACTGGCAGCCGTGAGAAAACCGGCGAGATCACGATTCAGAAATTCAGACGTGTAAGTCTCGTAAGTATCGCGTCCCAGGAGCAGGCCGAACGCGTCATGAATCGCTTGATCGAAAACTGAGCAACACACCAACGCGGCGAGCCAGGGGAGAGGTTCGCGGGAAACATCGGCCTCGTTGTTGAATTTTGCCAGCAAGCCTGGAAGAGGACCTTCCTGAAAATTGGCGCCAAGTTCCATGGGGTGCCCGGAGGCATCAAAACGAACCCATGCCTCCGCGAGCCGGACGGTGAACTGCACCATTCTTTCGTGCCGAAGCTCATACGGTGATTGGCTCGGCCAAACCCATTGCACACTCAACGGCGTCTCGCCCCAACCGTCAGCCGTGCGACCAGTGCGATCCGCCACTCGAATACGCGCGCGCGCGACGGTGACTTCAGTGACTGTCCCGGTGCCGAACTTGAGCGGCACGCGCGTTTGCACCGGCAGCAAGTAAAGCGATGCGCCGATCACGCGAATATCAGAGGGCTTGGGCATGTGAAGTGTCAGCAGGATGGTTGAAGAGTCATGGAGCTGGGTGGCAGTATTCTCCTGGCATTAGGCGTAGCGTCATCAGACAGGGAAGTTGCAATTGTGTGGGCAATTCCAAAATCCCTTGCAATGGAGCGCCACAATCTTTGTGACGTGTTCGACCTCGACCAGCCTTCTCGATCGCCATCTGGATTGAGGTGCTCAATTTCTTGAAACTCCCTCCGGATTGTTAGAAGGCAACTCATTACTTCGGAAGCGGCTTCCCTTTTGTCTCGGGTGCGAACCAAATCAGAACCATCCCCACGAGGTAAATCAGGACAATGGTGGCGCCCGCCTTGGGGTAACTCTTGTCGAAGTAAGCCATGAGACTTCCCATCTGCCATGCTCCGAACGCGGCCAGGATGCGCCCGAAGTTAAAAGCAAGCCCCTGACCTGTAGCCCGCGCTCGGGTAGGAAACAGTTCCGGAAGATAAAGGGGCAACCATCCATAGAACGATGCGGTGCAGAATCCCACCAAACCCGTCATCAACAGAAAGCCGGTTCCGTACTCGGTGCATAGACGAAACATCGCCGTGCTTACGACAAGTGAGGACAGGCATAGTCCGAAGTAAACTGGACGGCGTCCCAGCATTCCGCCAATGAGGGGAGCGATCATGCTTCCTGCAGCCGCTCCAACGGAGGAAACGAGCTGGATGTAGGCTTTCACTTTGGGCTGTTTCCCGCCGGTCATCTGATCCGCCCAAAGCGGAATCCATTGCACGATTCCCCAGGTCACAACCAATGCCACCGAAGCAAAGGCGATTGCCAGCACCGTGTTCTTGAGCAACGGCGGCGAGAAGATTTCACGGATGGGACGCGAAGGACCGGATTTCACCGCCTCCTTCCAGCGCTCAGATTCCGGAACGAACAAACGGATGAAGAAAGTGAGCAACGCCGGGACGACTCCCACCATCATCACCCATCGCCATGAATCCCGCGTGACCGGCCATTGAATTCCAACAAGTGCGATCAATGCGTACCCACAATTGGCGGCAGCTCCGATGGCACCCGCCATCAACGGTCGTGTGTTCTCCGGCCAGCACTCCATCACGAGCGCCACTCCCAGTGCCCACTCTCCTCCCATGCCGAGGGCTGCAATGAACCGGAACATTCCGAGATGCCAAGGCTGGGTCGCGAAATAACACAACCCTGTGAACATGGAGTAACAAAGAATGCTCCATGTCATCGCCCGAACACGACCAACGCGATCTCCAAGCCAGCCGAAGACAACCCCGCCTGCGGCAGCACCGAGGAGAAACAGCGCGGTCACCACACCCATCCATGATTGGACAAAATTCTCATCAGCAACCTGTGCCACCGTCTGCATCTGCTGCAGAGCCGGTCTTGCCACCAACGGGAAGATGCCCATTTCCATTCCGTCAAACATCCATCCAAGGAAGGCGGCGACGAGCGCCATCCACTGGCCTCGAGTGAGACCGGCGGGGGCTCCTTGGAGTTGGGATGTCTGAGATTTCCCAGGTGCAGGCTTCATGACGGGGGGATGCACAGCGTGCAGTTCATCTGTATCCCGATCGCAGGTGTTGCATTTGCAAGTATTGGCATGGAACGCGGCGAGCGTGGCGCAGGTCGTCACGGAAGGCAAACTTGAACGGCGTGCGATCCACGCCTCAATCGATTCCCGATGCGCAAGCGCGTTCGTATGGCTTATGAAGAATCCAAACTCCGAATCAACAATCTCGACAAATCAAATGCACACGATAATCGGGATGATTGCGATTGCTTTCCCAAGCTTCCGGGACGGCGAGCTGAACGAGCAGGCTGCCCGGCTGTTTCAAGATGAAGCGTGATGTTCACGCAAAATGCGTGAGCACCACACTCAAATCAACATTGCGGCAGTTGGAAACGACTGTTGATGGGATGGCATCTGATTTGGAGAGTCATACAGCCTCTACTGCACCAGAGTGCCGCGCTTTGCGGGTTTCGGTCACCCATCTCACTTCGAGCGTAAAGGAATTCCGTCGCGCCGAAATAGCGATCAAGAATCCGTGGTATCAGCACTGCTAAGTGCAATTTCAGAAAATTCGTTGACACTCTTAGCGGTTTTATTAGAGTGCGAGAACCGTAACCCAAAACACAATGACTAAACCTATGAAAAGTGTCTTCCGAAAATACAAATTTAGCGCATTTACCCTCATCGAGTTGCTCGTGGTGATCGCGATTATCGCGATCCTGGCGGGCATGCTTCTGCCGGCACTGGCCAAAGCCAAAGCCAAAGCCCAGCGCATCAAGTGCGTGAACAACCTGAAAAACATCGGCTTGTCCTTCCGCATCTTCGCCACAGACAATGGTGACCGGTTCCCAATGGGCGTCTCGACCAATGAAGGCGGCTCGTCTGAGTACACCACATTGCCTGGTGGAGCTTATACTCACTTCCTCGCGCTCTCCAACGAGTTGAGCACGCCGAAGATCATTGTCTGCCCGAGCGATTCAGGAAAGATCGAAGCCACGAACTTCCTCCAAGTCGCCACAGCGACGATCGCTAAAGGCGGTAAGAACGGTGCTGTCTCGTATTTTGTGGGCATCAACGCGGATGAAACCCAACCCCAGTCAATGATGTCTGGTGATCGTAACATCACCAACAACCTGCCAGTTCGCTCGGACATCAACAAGTCCGAGGTGATCAAATTGGGCACCAACCACGTTGCCGTCACAGGTGCCGGCTGGACGAAGGACATCCACCAGAACGCGGGTGACATCGCACAAGGCGACGGCTCGGTGCAGCAATCGACCACTTCCCGTCTGCGTGAGCAGCTCAAGAACTCTGGCGACACCGACAACACCACGCAGTTCCCTGGCAATCAGTAATTGATCCAGCGAATTAACGACTCAAATTCTCGAAGGCACCCGAAAGGGTGCCTTTTGGTTGTACAAGTCTGCATCCCATGGAACGCGACAACGTGAATGGCTTGATTGGAATCGCACCTTGTCCAATCCGGGATCTGCCGCGTCCTCTTCGTTCAGACGCCTGTCCAAGCCGTCCTATGTTACCAAGGGACCGTTGCGGCAGAGGTTAGACGGATGATTTCGTCAAGTGGTGTTGCGGCGCGAAAGCCGGTATGGCGAGCCAGCTTTTCGGTGATGGGTCGTCGCCGCAGCATGTCCTGGAATCCCGTGGCGTACGCCTGGTCGTAGGGTACGAATTGGAGAGTCGAACTGGAACCGGTGATGCGAATGACGCGTTCGGCCAGCTCTTGAATTGAAATCTGTTCGGTGCTTCCGACGTTGAACACTTCTCCGCGTGCGGAGTTGGCATGCTGGAGTCGTGTTAGGGCTTCAACCGTATCGGCGACGAAACAGAAGCATCGGGTCTGCTTCCCGTCTCCGTGGATTCGCAGCGGCTCGCCTTTCTGCGCGGCCGAGATAAAGCGCGGAAGGACCATTCCGTAATTGCCGGATTGTCGCGGCCCCACGGTGTTGAACAGCCGCACCACAGTCACTGGCAAACCTTTTTCTCGCGAGTAAGCAAGCGCGAGAAATTCATCCATTAATTTCGAGCACGCATAACTCCACCGACCAAGATGAGGGGGGCCGATCAGAAGGTCATCCTCCTCGTCAAAAGCATCCTTCTGGCTTTTGCCATAGACTTCGGACGTGGATGTCAGCAGCACCGGAACACGAAAACGACTGGCTGTTTCAAGAATCGATTCCGTCTCTTTGAGATTTGTATGGATGGTACGAATCGGGGAATGAACGACCAGTTCGACGCCAACTGCCGCTGCCAGGTGAAAAATAAAATCGCAGCTCTCGACCATGTCAGCCAGTTCAGAGCAATCTGAGACCTTGCCGCGTCTGAACTTCAGGAGCGCATGGTCGCGGACTCGTTGAAGATTGTCTTCCCTCCCTGTAGAGCAATCATCCAGCACTGTGACCCTGCACCCATCCGCCAGCAATCGCTCAACCAGGTGAGATCCGATGAAGCCGGCACCACCGGTGACAAGCACGTGATTCTTTGAGGCCATTAGCGATGTTGTTCGTTCAATGCTTTGGCGACGGCTTCCGCGAGTTTCTGGCGGTACTCCGCAGTGGCGATCACCCGTGATTCCTTTGAGTCGGTTAGATAGCCGCCTTCTATGAGCACAGCGGGGCGGTTTTGTCCCTGGAGGACAGTCATGAACCTGGCTCGACGAATACCACGATCCCTCCTGGATGTGTTCGCGATGAGCGCCTGGTGCAGCCGAACAGCATAGTGCAGATTTTCCGCATCAAATGCATTGTTTGCATAAGCGCGGTTCCGGTTGTCCTCAAATTCCCGCGTAATCGATGAAGGCATGCCTGCCGGGGTCAGACAGTAGGTTTCCAGACCTCCATGTTCTCCGGCGGAACCGTTGCCGTTGACCGAATTGAAATGGAGGCTGAGGAAAAGGCCGGCTTGCGCACGATCAGCCACCGCGATCCTGTTGGACAAAGCGATGTCCATGTCATTTGTGCGGGTCAGGATTACCCGCCAACCTGCATTCTCCAGCAGTGGTCGCAGACGCAATGCCCAATCCAGGGTATATTCCTTCTCGAAACGGCCATTGCTGACGCATTTGGCGCCGGTTTTGTCGCCGCCATGTCCGGGATCAATGACGATCGATCGATTCGTCGAATCCATGCTTCCCGCGCCTGCCAGCAACGGTTCAAAATTCCTCAATGCGTCAAGCGCGTGAACAATCGGACGGCCATTCCCGATCTGGGGAGGAAAGGCTAGATCCAGCCGGATTCCGTTCCATGTTGCGGCAGTGCTTCCAATCCGAATCCCAAGGATTCCATTGGTCGAACGAACCACAAATGACGGCGACTGACTATTCTGGTCCCGCTGTGGTTTTCCAAAATGGTTTGTAAAGCTCCAGGCTTCCAGCGAAACCCAGTGTTGCATCAACTCAACCGGGACGCGTGGCGGTTGTCTTTCGTTGGCTTTCGAGACAATGGGAGATGGAGCATCCTGTTTCGAATTCCTGGCATCCCCGGCAGTATTCGTCGATTGGAGAATTGTTGGCGCGGTCACCGTTTGATCATACTCCAGCGGCGTGGATGTTTGATCCTTCTTCTGAGGACTTGAGCAAGCTGCAAGGAAAGTCAACGCAACGATTAACAGAGTTGATTTACATGAGCCAGACACGGCCCACATATTGGGAATTAAGAAAGCCGACTCAAGCGGGATGTTATCCAATATCACGATTTTTCACCCACCAGAACCGTGGTGAATGCTCGAAAACGATTTCCGAACCGTGCTGAGTATCCTCTGGCCCCGGCAGAACTCTGTCTGTCACTCTTTGAGATGCAGTGCTTCCAAGGCTGAATTCATGTCCGACGGCACCGGCGCCTCAACGGTCAATTGGCGTCCGGTGGCTGGATGGAGGAATGAAATTCGCCGGGCGTGCAACATCTGGCGCGGCGCTTCGTAGCGAGTCAGCTCGACAAGTCGCTGGTTCTGGCGTCTGCCATAAACATCGTCGCCCACCACTGGGTGGCCGATATGCTGAAAATGCACGCGGATTTGATGCGTCCGGCCTGTGTGGAGCGTGGCTTCAACGAACGCCGCAGCGGCGGCCTGTGTGACAAGCCGGTAACTGGTCCAGGCGTCGCGTCCCCCATCGACGGTGGCCATGCGTTTGCGATGAGTCGGATGTCGGGCGATCGCGGCCTGTACCTCCCCGGCTTTCTGACAAAGCACGCCACAAACCAGCGCATTGTAGATCTTCTCCATTTTGCGGTTTGCGAGTTGGCTGGCGAGAGCTTGGTGCGCGGAATCCGTCTTCGCGACGACAAGACAACCGCTGGTATCCTTGTCCAGCCGATGCACGATGCCCGGCCGGGCCACTCCACCGATGCCGCTCAATTGTCCCTGGCAGTGATGCAGCAAGGCGTTGACGAGCGTATGTTCATCGTGCCCGGCGGAAGGATGCACGACCACGCCAGACTCCTTGTTGATCACAAGCAAATGTTCATCCTCGAACAGGGCATCCAGAGGAATATCCTCGGGCAGCGCCTCCGCCGTGCGTGGTTGTGGCCAGTGAACGGTGACGACCTCGCCAGCGCGAGGATGGTGAGTTGCTTTTGCCTGTTGTCCGTCGATAAGAATCGCGCCCTCGTCAATCAACCTTTGAATCGTCCCTCGCGAAACGGCAGGAAACCGGCACCGCAAGTAAGTGTCCAATCGCTCGAGCGGAAGCGATTGCGATATGATCACCGTTTCGATTTTCTCAACCATGTCGTGAATTATTAAAGCTGAAAACGTGTTTCCCTCGAACTCAAACTGGCAACCTGTGGGCATCAACGCCAGAAGGATCAAACCGCCAGGCAACCACGAGCCGGGAATGAGCCCTGGTGTATGCAACTCCAGCGCCACGACGTGTGGATTCCGAAAGCTGCCCGCGACCACAATACCGCCGATAACAACCATCGTTGCATGGCTGATGCTCGATTCGGTCCATCAGGTTAATGTTCCTGGTCGATCGAAATGGTGTGGACGCATTCAACTTGGCCGGATGAGTGTTGACCAATCAATGGCACCGGTTCCAGATGTATTCCTTACTCATCAGCATTAGCATTAACGGCGACGCGCGCATCATTCACCTCACAAATTCACCACCGGATTTGCGGTCGCGGCAAATGCAACACCCGCCAGAGGCGGTCCTCGGACAGTCCATCAGGTGGCATTGGTCAAAATTTTGCCCTGCCCATAGTTCCTGACACCATCGACAGAGATCATTCCTCGAACTTCAGTTTCCGCGTGTCACATTCCAGTCCCGTTGGCACGGTCAGGGGCATGTAGAGGTCGGGACGCCGGGCGCGGATCCATTTCCGACCGGAAGATTCCGCCAGCAGAGATGAGTTGAGGTCAGCCACCACCATCGCATCTTCGGCTTTCCACGTCTCAGCGAGGATGCGTCCGTATGGGTCGAGAATCATCGCATTGCCGGTCCGAATTTCGTCGTCATCCACCCCGACGCCATTGCTGAAGATGAGGAACAACCCGTTGTCGTGCGCGCGGCTCGGCAGCCAGCGCATGAGCCAGCCACGGCCCTTGTCACTGCGGAATTCGCTTTCAATGCTCTCAGGGTCGGCATGACGATTGTCCCACAAGGAGCGATCAATCAGCCCCATCAGGTGTGGATTCCTGCTCCGCACAGCGCCCGTCTGATGCGGTGCCAGAAGGATTTCAGCTCCTTGAAGCGCTGTGATGCGGACGTTCTCGATGAGATTGCAATCGTAACAGATCAAGACTCCGACGCGCCACCCATCGGGCAGATCAAACACTGTGTAGTCCGATCCATTCTGAATCGACGTGTGCTCGAACGCATGCAGCTTGCGATGCCGATGCGTTGTGCCATCGGGCAGAGCGATGACGTACGTATTGTAAAAAGCGCCTTCGCCCGCCGCTTCGACCAACCCTGCGCCGATGGTGATATTGTGCCGACGCGCCAGTTCGACGAGGTGACGAGTGCTTGCGCCGTCGGGCACCGGCTCTGCCAGGGCGGCAAGCTGCTCGACCGACAAATTGCGGATGAACCAGTATCCCGTGATGTTGCACTCGGGGAACAAGATCAGTCGCACACCTTGCGCGGCGGCTTTCTGGACGAAGCACTCGATCTTCTGGAAATTGGTCTTTTTGTCGCCCGGAAGACTTTCCATCTGGACTGAGGCAACGCGCAGATCGTGGGATTTGTTTGAGTTCGCTGGCATGGCAATTCAGTGGGAGATCAAAACAACATTCATCGAGAATGAAAAGCAGCATGTGCTCAGTAAAGCAGCCGCTCACTGACTCAGCGAACCACTTTCCAGCCAGCTCACTTACTGGCCAGCTCCTGAAGCTCCCTGGATGAACGCGAAACAAACTCCCAGAAAGAACATTTCCTGCGAGATCAAGTTCATGCAGACTCACTCTTGAAACCCATGAAACTAAGACTCCAAACGAGGACTCTGGGCTCAATCGTCGGCTCAATCCCGCGAGTGAACCTGGATGCGAACACTCCGTGGACCACACGCGCCCTCGTGTGTTCCGACCGGCACCCTCGCCGGTCGGTGGGAGGCGTCGTGCTGTCAAGAAACGGTCAGGATGTGAACGCCGTTCTTCTGTTCCGCGAGGGCGCGGAACAGGGCACGCGAGGCGCGTGCGGTCCTCATTTTCTAATGCGCGGTTGGAACTTCCCCGCCAACACGATATCCTGCCTGGCCTTAGCCATCGCCTCGCTGTTGGTGTTGTCCACACTCGCGTCAGCCCAAGTGCAAGGTCCGTCCGGTAACCATTACGAGATTGTTTCGGCTCAGGGGATTTCCTGGAATTCTGCGAAGACTGCGTCCGGGCAAAGGATTTTTCGTGGCCAAAGCGGACACCTTGTGACCATCACCAGCGCTCAGGAAGATGCCTTCGTCGAGGTTATGCGACAGGAATTTGTAGCGCTAAGCGGGCTCGTCAGCTCCTCGGTACAGGAGTTTTGGATTGGAGGGTCTCAATCTCCGAACTCGCGCGCTCCAGGCGAGAGCTGGAATTGGGTGAACAACGAAGGGTCTATTCCATTCGAGAACGGTGGTCCGCTCTTCAGCAACTGGATCCACGCACCTGTGCTTGGCTCCGACCAACCGGACGACTGTTGCGGAAGCATCGGGACAGAAAATAACGAGGAGAACTATCTCGGCATCGGAATTTTTGGTCACGCCGGATGGAATGACGAAGGAAACAACTCTCTGATACTTGGCTACGTCGTCGAATACGACACAACCTCCCCGCCGACCATCACCCTTCAACCTCAAAGCCAGACCAACACCTCCGGCGCGAACGTCACTTTCACCGTCACCGCCACTGGCACCGCGCCGCTCACTTACCAATGGCGCTTCAACGGCGCAAACATCACCGGCGCGACAAGCACGACGCTCACGCTCGCCGGCATCCAGAAAACGCAGCAAGGCGATTACGACGTGATTGTGACCAACGCTGGCGGCTCCACCACGAGCCAGAAGGCCACGCTCACCACCTCTGCGCCCGGCGACAAGCTCTGGGAATTGTCGGTGGACGGATATATTTACTCGAATCCCGCGCTCGGTCGCGACGGAACCATCTATGTCGAGGTGTATCCGAGAGCACCCGGCAAATCCAAGCTGCTGGCGGTGGATCAAGCCGGGCACATCAAATGGACGGCGGACCTGCCGCAAAGCTCCACCACCTCTCCCGTCGTGTCGGAAAACGACATCATTTATGTGGCGAACGGGCCGAATCTTCTGGCGTTCGATTCCTCGGGCGTGCAACTGAAGAGTTCGACTTTCGGCATTCCGCAGCTTAACGAACCGGCCATCGGCTTGGATGGCTCGCTCTACATCGGGCCGGGCGAAAACGTAAATCAGTTTCTCGCGGTTGATCCGGCATTCACGGCGAAGTGGCGGGTCACGGGAAATAATTTCGGCTCCGCGCCGACGGCTGTTGATGCCAATGGCACCGTGTATTTCGACAATTACCGCTACCTCTACGCTCTGAATCCAGACGGAACGCCGCGCTGGACGCTTGAGCAACCAGTCGGCAATGCGTTTCGGTCCGGACCGGCGATCTCGACCAAAGGCGACATCTACATCGCCGGTGATGTCGGATATGTTTACTCCATCAACCGCGATGGGAAACTCGCGTGGCGCTCGGAGACTCAAAACATTTTCGTCGGCTACGAGTTTCCCGACCCTGTCATCGGTAACGACGGCTCGATTTACATCGGATCAACGGCGGGACTTTATAACTTCACTTCCGGCGGAGAACGAAAGTGGGTTTACGCCCGCAACCTTCAATTTCAATCCACGCCCGCCATCGCCGCCGACGGGACGATCTACGTGGGAGCGGACGACGGCCCGTCTGGTTCCGGCGAGGAATTTCTGCACGCGATCAACCCGGACGGATCGATCCAGTGGAAATTCCCCACCGGCATGAGCGGCCAGTTCTACTCGTCGCCCACGATCTGGACGAATGGAACGGTGATCGTCGGCGGGCCGGTCGTGCTGGGACAAAGCAACAAGCTCTTTGCGATCCGAGGCTCCGCGCCCCTGGCGAAAAGCGCCTGGCCCAAGTATCGCAATGATCTCGGAAACACAGGCCGACAACCGCCGAGCCAGGTCAAGCCGTCGCCGCCCAGCATTACAGCCCCGAAACAACTCACGATGCTGGAGGATGTCGGATCGGATGCCGTGCCGTTTGTTAAGAGCGAGGCGGATACACCGGCAGACCAGTTGATCATCACGGTAGCGTCCCTGAATCCCACACTGATCCCACCGTCCGGCATTACCATCTCAGGCAATGGCACCAATCGTTCGATGAAGATTCTTCCAGCCGCCAATGCGAATGGCACGGGCAAGATCATCCTTTCAATCACCGACGCTCAGGCACTCATGACCAGCGCGGAAATCGATGTGACCGTGAATCCAGTCAACGACCAGCCAACCCTCGATCCAATTGGCAACCTCACGCTTCAAGCCAATGTGCCGTCGCAGACAGTGAACTTGACCGGCATCAGCACCGGTCCGCCAAATGAAGTTCAGAAACTCACAGTCACCGCAACGTCGGACAAGCCCGCGTTGATCTCCAATCCGACGATCAATTACTCAAGTCCGAACGTAGCGGGCACGCTGACGTTCACTCCGGTTCCCAATGCCAGCGGCGTCGCCACCATCACTGTCACAGTAAAGGACGACGGCGGCACAACGAACGGCGGGCAAGACACGATCACGCGCAGCTTCCAGGTGACAGTGACAAAGCCGCCGGAACTCTACGTGAACTCCATCTCGGTCAACGAACCCGCCACTGGAACGGTCGAGGCAGTGTTCGAGATCGAGTTGCGCGGTGCGAGCAGCCTGCCTGTGACGGTTCTCTACGCGGCTGCGGATGGCACGGCCACGGCAGGCAGCGATTATCAAGCGTCGATCGGACAGTTGGAATTCCCCGGCGCGCCGAGGATCGAGTTCACCCGAAGCGGCGATCAACTGTCCATGCGCTGGACGGACGCGCTGAAGGCGTTTGATCTCGTCGAGACGGACGTTCTCGGTTCGTCCGCATGGAGGAAAAGTTTACTGCCAGTCACTGTGCAAGGCAGCGACCAAAGCGTTGCGGTGCCCGTGTCAGTTGGGACGCGGTTCTTCAAGCTGAGTTCGGAGACGAGGCGTCAACTAGTGCGCATTCTCGTCCTGAGTGATCAGGATTCAGAGCTGGATGAGAAGTTCTTCCTCCGGCTGAGTGATCCAGTGAACGCCGTGATCGTCCAACGTTCGGGCGAAGCGATAATTCATGACGGCACCCTTCCACCTCCACCTCCGCCGCCAGCTCCGGTTGTTCGTATAGCCGCCCCGGAGAACGATGACGTGTTTCCAACCGGGTCCGACATTTTTGTGAAGGCGGAAGTCACTCCGAGCACCGCCTCAGTGACCAAAATGGAATTCTTCGCCAACGGACAACCCATCGGCAGTGCGACGCAAATTCCGTTCGCCATGACATGGACGAATGTTCCGAAAGGCGATTACGCACTGACTGCCCGCGCCACGGACAATAGCGGTGCTCAGTTCGTATCCCAGTCCGTGAGCATCACGGTCGAAGATGTCTGCGTCGGTTCCAAGCGCGTCGCCATCGTGCAGAACTTTGCCGCACCAGAAATCTCGAAGCTCCAAGCCTGGCTGGCAGACTTGGACCTCTGCTCACACGTTTTCAATCGGGAGGGCCTGACCTTCGATGCATTGCAAACGTACGACCTGGTGATCTGGGATGATTTGGGCGCGCTGCCGGGCGGGCTTTTCGGGAACGACGTAAGCGTCTTTCATCAAGTCCACAATGCGGGCATCCCACTCTACTTCATTGGCAATGATCTCGCCCGCGCGACCGGCAGCCTGCCCGCGAATGCGCAGTCCGTCTGGACAGGGCTGCTGCACCTCAAGCCTGCCGACACCGAAGCAAACAGCCAACTGGTGACGATCAGTGAGCAAGGGCATCCTGTGACTAATGGTCCCTTTGGCGTGGCGGGCGGTTTCAAGTTGGCGTCCGATTACGACCTGACCACTGCGACAGGAACAGGAGAAACGGTTCTGGCGCACGCGGGTAACGCCAACGTGCTGCTCGCGCACGAGGAGGCGGCGACCAGCGTGCGGACAGTGACGCAAAACGTGCTGGCGTTCGAGGGCCCGGGTCTGACGTCCGGAGTGCAGCGCGAGAAACTCTTCAAGAATGCGGTGTGGTGGCTCTTGAAACGACTGCCGCCACCGCCGTTCTTGAATCTGCGTGTCGCCCTCACGACACCAACGGAGCAACCGGGAGTTGGCCAGCCATACACGTTCACGGCTGAAGTGCAGCACGGCGGCGAACTTGAAGCCACCGGCATCACACTCACGGTGACCCTTCCGGATGGTTGGGAATTTGTGAGCGCGACCTCGGCAGCCGGCTCATGCTCCTTCGAGGATGGAGTCGTCGTTTGCCTTCTGGGGCGACTCTCGCGAGCGGAAGCGGCCAGTGTGTCCATCGCCGTTCGCTCAAGCGCAGCCGGCAGCGCGACACTCGAAGCGAACGTCAGCGCCAACCAGCCCGAAGCGGTCTCCGAGGACAACTCGGTGAGAAGGACCGTCGTGGTGGAGCCATGACTGTTTCCAGCTCTCCATGAACCGGAGCACCTCCTCTCCCCATCCCTCTCCTCCATTTGGAATGGAGGAGAGGGTGCCCGAAGGGCGGGAGAGGAGGGGTTCCGGTTCATGGCTTCGATTCGCGTCCAAATTTTGGAGGTTTTCCCTCCCCATGAACTGCCGCATCGGAGCGCGGACGCCTCGTCCACGCGATGCCTCAACTCGGGAACACGCGGACGAGGCATCCGCGCTTCTGCCATTGGCAGATTCATGATCCCGATGCGCGTTCTTGAAATAGTGGAAGCGCTCCATGAACCGGACCTGGGAACGCCGGCATTCCACGATGCATGCTTGAACTCAACCGCTCCTATGGATAACGTCGCCCTCAGAATCATCACACCTCGCAACCGCCCGCCCCATGAGCGATGACGCTTTACTCAAGACAGCCTGCCCAAGGTGCGATGGGCATGTCGCGTTTCCGCCTGTTATAGGCGCAGAAACATTCCTGGCCGGAGCTCGCAATTGATATGAAGAATAATTCCAACAACCAAGCCGGCGGCTATAAGGTGCCCCTCCACTCCGGTCGAGCAGCGTCCAACCTTTTCGACCTTAACCGCCGCAAATTTCTCTCCCGCATGACCAGTGGCTTCACTGGCGTGGCGCTGACTCACTTGCTCGCGGAGGATCTGCTCGGTCGTGCGCTGGCGGTCAGCGGTCCGGCGAGATTGCCGGGACAGACTCACTTCCCTCCAAAGGCGAAACAGGTGTTGCAAATCTTCTGCCCGGGCGCGGCGTCGCATCTTGATCTGTGGGATTACAAACCGGAGCTGGAAAAGCGAGATGGCCAGCCGCTGCCCGGCGAGGAGAACTTTTCCAGCTTCCAGGGCAAGAACGGGCCATTGATGAAGCCGCCCTGGCCATTTGTTGCGGCGGGTCAAAGCGGAAAAATGCTCTCCTCAATGCTGCCCAACATGGCGCGGCATGTGGACGACATGGCGTTCATTCATTCGATGACTTCCCGCACGAACACGCACGGACCAGGCTGTGTCTTCATGAACTCGTGCTTCACGCGCGAGGGTTTTCCCACCGCAGGAGCGTGGGTGAGCCACGCGCTGGGGAGCTTAAACCAAAACCTTCCTACCTTCGTGGCCATGCAGGATGTTCGTGGAGAACCACCGAACGGCAAGGCGAACTGGTCCAATGGCTTTCTTCCTGCGCAACACCAGGCAGTGGCGATGGCGGCGCATCAGCCATTGCGAAACCTGTATCGCCCAGAGTCCATCAGCGAGAAGGAGGAGCAGGATACGCGCGAATTCCTCGCCTTCATCAATTCCGAGCATGCAGATCGACATCCAGGCGAGAGTGAATTGCGGGCGCGCATGGCCGCTTACGAACTGGCCGCGCGGATGCAACTGGCCGCGCCCGAAGTGACCGATCTGTCCCGCGAGCCGGAACACGTCCGCAATCTCTACGGTTCCGAGGATCCGAATCCTCTCAAGGCCGCGTACGCACGGAATTGCCTGCTCGCCCGCCGTTTCCTGGAGCAAGGCGTTCGTTACGTCAGTCTTTACTGCGCGTCACGCGCTTCCTCGGTTGATGGTTTGTTAAACTGGGACGCGCATAAAACATTGAAAGCCGATTACGAACGGCACTGCCCGATTTTCGACCAACCCACAGCCGCCCTGCTCACCGACCTCAAGCAGCGCGGCCTGCTCAAGGATGTGCTTGTGATCTGGACGACGGAGTTCGGACGCATGCCCACGCGCCAGGCCACAACGCAAGGCCGTGACCATAACCCCGACGCCTTTACCACATGGATGATGGGGGCTGGAATCAAAGGCGGGGTAAGCTTTGGAGCCACTGATGAATTCGGCCGCCGCTCCGTGCAGGATGTCTGCACCGCGTACGATTTTTACGCGACCGTGCTGCACCTGCTCGGATTGAACCACGAGAAGGTCACCTACTACCACAACGGCGCCGAACGCCGGCTGACGGATGTTCACGGCCAGGTGATCCACGGTGTGTTGGCGTGACAAGCCATAGGATTGGTTTACAAGCCTCCGCCCTCCTCGGGAATGTCCTGATTTCAGGAGCGCGGCTCTGTGAGCCGCAGCGCGCAGCGTTGCAAATGAAACTGCTGCGGGTCACAGACCCGCGTTCCGTTTTCAAATTGGAACACTGCCGCCCTGCCCCCGATCCACGCGTCATTTTCTGAAATCGCAAGAAGCGTTCCTGTTGGCGCATCTTTTTGCATGCTCTTGTTGTAGATATATGGTCTATAACCAACCATGCCTGCACGGCTCCCCATCCAAAACAAGGCTCCGTTCGAAATCGACGCCCGCCCGCTCAATGAATTGGCCAGCCCTCACGCCGGGCTCCTGGCGACTTCGCGCGCCTTTCGCGCGCTCAAGCTTCCCGATCTCATCGCCGCCAATCTCCCGATCAAAGAGCGCAAGCGGGGTTTCACCGAAGGCCAGGTCATCGAGACGCTGGTCCTGCTGCAAACCGCCGGAGGGGATTGCCCCGAAGACATCAAGATTCTCACGGGCGACCCGTGCTTGGAGCGCGACCTGGGTTTTGCCATTCCCAAAGTCACGGCCTTACGCTCCTTTCTGGAGCGCTTCCACGATGAGTCCTTGGCGGCTTTACGCCCCCCGCGCGAGGAACAAAGGAGTTTTATTGTGCCCAGCAGCCAGCCGGTGCGAGGACTCCAACAGGTCCAGGCGGGAGCCGTCCAGCGGATTGCCAAACTGTACGCGCAAGACGGCCAGAAACTCTCCATCGCTACGATCGATCAAGACGCGACGATTATCGAGAGCCACAAGCAAGCCGCCCTGTGCCATT
>SIBF01000096.1 GCA_009695275.1 Pedosphaera sp.
GTAGGATTGCTGGGTGCGTTCGGCCCGGCCACGAATGGCCAGACCCCGAATGTATTTTTCTCGCAATGGAGTCATAGACCAGCAACATCGCCGGCCATGATCTCTTTAGCCGCTCCCAATCAACTCCGCGTAGCGGCTTCGTTCAACAAGCCGCTGGACCGAATGACGAGGAGCGCGGTCAGCCGCCTGTTCGACGACGCGCCCGGCACACCACGACTCTGCAAAGGCCGACCCCGAGACGGTGCTGATTACGTATCATGTCAAGCCCGGCAAGGAGACAGAGTTGCAGGCGGTGCTTTTGCGCGCATGGGAGAATTATCGGAGAGAGCGTTTGGCGGTTGCCAAGCCGCATATCGTCCTTCGAGACACTGAGGACGGGGACAAGCCCCGCTTCATTGAGGTTTTCACTTGGGTCAGCCACGCTGCACCTGACCATGCGCCTGACAGCGTGAAGACGATTTGGCAGCAGGAACAGTCATTGTGCGAAGCACGGAGCGGACGCACAGCCATTGAGGGCGGCGAGGTGGAGCTTTTGATTCCGGCTCACAGGTGATTTGTCATGGGCACGACGCCGCCTAACGAAACAGGCATACTGAGGAGACGGCGGGATAGGCTACGAATGATGGCGAGCGCCACGGATGCAGATGCGAGGCGCGAACGAGAGAAGATGCCCGCAGCGGCCTCTGACTGAGCGAGCAACGAAGCAGGTGCGTCTGTGCCGCCGTCAAGATTTGTAGCCTATCCCACCGTCTCCTCAGTAGCATTGACCGACTGAGCGAAGCGAAGGAGCGTCAATGCTATGCAGGGTTGAGCGAGCCCCCCGTAAAGCCCTTCGGCCCACGGGGCAGGCTGGTGGATGTCAACGGCTCTTTCTACGCTCGGGTTCTTGTAATTTGCTTTTGCCCGCAGGCCCCGGAACGAAGCTCTGTTCCGTGGGACTCTTCGCCGTCTGGCAGAAGCACCGCCCCGTCCGTGGCGTGCATTTCGACTGTTCCGTGAGCTGCGCAAGAGCCGTTGATCGCGTGGAGAACCGCAACGGCGGCGTTCGCCGCGTTCGGGCTAATCCCTGTTCAACTGAACCCGCTCTCGATGATGCCCCTCGCAATGGCGTAACGGGTGAGTCCGGCGATGTCGTGGATGTCGAGTTTGCTCATGAGATGTTCGCGGTGCTTTTCGACGGTCTTGATGCCGATGCCGAGTTCTTCCGCAGTTGCCTTGTTGGCCTTGCCTTCGGCGATCAGTTGGAGAACTTCCATCTCTCGCGAAGTGAGGTCAGGGGCTTGCTTCACGGGCAGGCTCGCCCATCTGGGAGTCTTTGGTCGATGCAAGTCGAGACGTTTCGCGATGGCGGGGCTGAAGAAGATGTTCCCCCTGGCGACTTCCCGGATGGCCTCGGGCAACACATGCCCGGCCGTTTGCTTGATCAAGTAACCGGCAGCGCCCAGCGCGATGGCTTGCTCCACGTAAGGGTCATCGCTGTGCGCGGAGAGGATGAGCACCCGGGTGGCTGGGACTGATTTCAAAATCTGCCGGGTGGCTTCCAGACCGTTGAGCAACGGCATCGCGATGTCCATGATGACCACGGACGGGCGAAGTTTCTTCGTGAGTTGCACCGCCTGCCGTCCAGTGGACGCCTCGCCAATGACCGCGATGTCGGCCTCGGCCTCCAGCAATCTCCGCAACCCCTCACGCACGATCACGTGATCTTCGGCGAGCAGAACAGTGATGGAATTGGTGGACTTCATAAGAGGGATCAAGCCCCGTTGTGATTGCCATGCGGAATCTGCGCGCGAATGGTCGTGCCTTTGCCTGGCTCGGATTCCACGCTGAAACTGCCGCCGACCATCTCGACGCGCTCCCTCATGCCTAGGAGTCCCAGGTGTTTGTTCCTTTTGACGGAGAGGACTTGATCCACTTGAAAGGATTTTCCGTCGTCATGGATCTCCATCCGGATCGCGCCGGGAAATTTTTGGAGACTTACCTCCACTCTGCGGGCCCGCGCGTGCTGGGCGACATTGGCGAGAGCGGCCTGGGCGACGCGGTAGAGCACCGTCCGTTTGTTGCTGTTCAGTTGCTCGACGCCCTCGAAGGCCGTGAAACGGACGCGGATGCGGGTGCGTTTCGTGAATCCGTCCAGGAAGGAATGAAGCGCGGGAATCAGGCCCAAATCATCAAGCAATGCCGGGCGAAGTTCGCGAGCGAATCGATGCACGATGTCAACCGCTCGTTCCACCAGCCGCTGCGTGCGGGTGATGTTCCGGCTGAAGCTCCCCGAATTCCCCCGGGGCTCCGTTTGCAGTGCGGCCAGATAAACATTGATGCCCGCCAGGGTCTGGGCGATGTCATCATGCAACTCGCGGCTGATCTGCTTCCGTTCCTCTTCCTGCGCCCAAAGGATTTGATGGGACAAATACCGCAGTTGCTCCTGCATGCGGCGGGATTGGGCCAGTAACCTGCGGTGTTGCCGCTCGCTTTTGTTCAACGAGTACTCGGCCAACTTGCGTTGAGCGATCTCCTGCTTCAACCGGCGGTTGGTCGTGGCCAGCTCCCGGGTGCGCAGGCGCAACGCCCGGTTCAGGTGGGTCAACTGGATGTTGGTCTCCATGGCTGCATGGTGAGCTTTCTCGATGGGCTTGATTGCCTCAACAAAAAAAGTCTCCGCCCGATTGATCATCCCGTTCCTGGTTTCGGATGAGTAATGAGGCAACACCAGCGTCGTCAGGGCGTGTTTGTGGATCATGGCCAGATCCAGCGTCTCGAGCCCGTTGCGAATGGCCTGAACTCCCAATCCACGGGCGGGCTGCGAGCGGGCCTGCGGCTTCCGTCGCAGGTGCGCCTTCAACGCCGCCATATAGCGCACGGAGGTTTGGATCAGTTTGCGTTTCATTAGTGTGCCGGATTCAAGCGCCACGGCTGAACAGCCACGGTTGCAGTTCCAGCATCGGCGATGCCCGGCGTCTCATCCACAAGACATGCGCCTTCGCGGATTGTCCGATGATTGCCCGAATCTGCCTATGGGGTGAACACCCCATAGCGGATCGACCGTGAACAAACTAGATTCCTCCCATTCGCAAGAACCGGCAACGCAGCAGAAAAGACTAAAGGCAAAATGAAAACACCCTATCCGTTCGTGATCATAGTCGGGGCGGGCATCCTGTTCATCATCAGTGCGCCGATGATCGCCGTGGCTGGCAACTGAACTGGCAGGGTGATCCCGGCTGGTCTGCCAGGGCGGTGAGAACCAGATTTACGGTCAATTCAAAACAACCAAGGAAAATAGAGTATGGCAATAAATATTAAACCCCTCGGCGACCGCATCCTGGTGGAAGCAGTCGAAGATAAAATCAACCAAGGCAAGAAAGGCGGGATAATCATCCCCGATACTGCCAAGGAAAAACCCATGGAGAGCCTGGTTGTGGCGGTGGGGAGCGGCAAGACCGACGACAACGGCAAGAAGATCCCCATCGAAGTCAAAAAGGGCGATCGAGTGCTCGTCGCCAAATACGGCGGGACGGAAATCAAACTGGACGGCAAGGAATTCAAGATCCTAAACTCGGACGACATCCTTGCGATCATCGAATAATCAGCAGCAAACAAAAGGAAGAATACTATGGCAGCAAAATTATTGATCTTTGAAGAAGAGGCGCGCCAAGCCCTGCTCAGGGGAGTGGAAAAGTTGAGTCACGCCGTGAAAGCCACGCTCGGCCCCAAGGGTCGCAATGTGGCGATTGACAAGAAATTCGGCTCTCCGACGGTGACGAAAGACGGCGTGACCGTCGCGAAGGAAATTGAGCTTGAGGATGCCTGTGAAAACATGGGCGCCCAGATGGTTCGCGAAGTCGCCAGCAAGACGAGCGATGACGCAGGCGATGGCACCACCACGGCCACACTGCTCGCAGAGGCGATTTACCGGGAAGGTTTGAAATTTGTCACGGCAGGCGCGAATCCGATCAGTATTCAGCGCGGCATCCACAAGGCAGTGGCCGTTGCCGTGGCGCATCTCGAAAAAATCGCCAAGAAGGTGAAGGACAAGGAAGAGATCAAGCAGGTCGCCACTGTCTCAGCGAACTGGGACTCGAAGATTGGCGAGATCATCGCGGACGCCATGGACAAGGTCGGCAAGGACGGCGCCATCACGGTTGAGGAAGCCAAGTCCATCGAGACGACCCTTGAAGTGGTGGAGGGCATGCAGTTCGACAAAGGTTATCTCTCGCCCTACTTCGTCACCAGTGCGGAGACGATGGAAACGAAGCTCGAAGATGCTTACATCCTTCTTTACGAAAAGAAGATCAGCAATCTCAAGGAACTCTTCCCGATTCTCGAAAAAGTGGCCAAGGTCGGCAAGCCTCTGATAATCATCGCCGAGGATGTCGAAGGTGAAGCCCTTTCCACGCTCGTCGTGAACAAGCTGCGCGGAACCATCAAGATCTGCGCTGTCAAGTCACCCGGCTTCGGCGATCGCCGCAAATCGATGATGGAAGACATTGCGATACTCACCGGCGGCAAGTTCATCAGTGAGGATCTCGGCATCAAACTCGAATCGATCGGCCTCGAAGACCTCGGCCGCGCCAAATCCATCCTGGTAAACGCGGAAAACACGACCATCGTCGCCGGTGCCGGGAAGCCCGCCGAGATTCAAGGCCGCATCAGCCAGCTCCGCAGGCAGGTCGAAGAAACCACCTCGGACTACGACAGGGAAAAGTTGCAGGAACGCCTGGCAAAACTTGCCGGCGGCGTAGCCATCATCAACGTCGGTGCGGCGACCGAGACCGAGATGAAGGAGAAAAAGGCGCGCGTGGAAGACGCATTGCACGCGACCCGCGCGGCTATTGAGGAAGGCATTGTCCCTGGTGGTGGCGTGGCGCTGCTCCGCTGCTGGTCAGTGATCGACGCCTTGAAGCTTAAAGAAGAAGACGAGCAAATCGGTGTTGGCATCATCAAGCGCGCCATTGAAGAACCGGCACGTGTGCTGGCTGCCAACGCCGGAGTGGAGGGTTCCATCGTGGTGCAGGAGGTGAAGCGCCGCAAAGGAAACGAAGGCTACAACGTGGCGACTGGCGAGTACGAAGACCTGGTCAAAGCCGGTGTCGTGGACCCCAAGAAAGTGACCCGGGCTGCGTTGCAGAACGCGGCTTCCATCGCCGGGCTGCTGCTCACCACCCAGTGCCTGGTCACCGAAGCTCCGGAGAAAGAAGCTGAGTCAGCCTAGACTCCTTCAACGAATTCTCCGGGTGAACGGCGTCATGGTCATTGCATCAGCCGACTGAAGAATCACCAAAGGTTAACAACATGGAGACCCCTAGCATCGAAAATGTAGTCGTAGATGAACCCAGTCAGCGCACCTATGTTGTGATGGCTCGCAGAGTCCTCACCGATGGAGAGCTGTATAGCGCCATTCGCGTGGACCGGCTAAAACATGGAAGGCGCACGGAAGAAGGGGAACGAGTCGTCATCACTGCATCCCACGCGCTGTAGAACGTTAGTTTGGAATATACGGTCAATCTGAGCGCGAGAACAAATCTCGCGCTCAATCAATGAAAGTGAATCAATATGCGGCGTCCCAAAGGAGTTAAAACAAGGAAAGCGGTGGCCAAACGTTTCAAGATAACTGGCACGGGCAAAGTAATGCGCCGAGGCGCGGGCAGACGGCATTTGCTGCAAGGCAAGAGTCCCACGCGCCGCCGGTCGCTTGGCAAAGCAGCGCTCGTTGGTCCAACCGATGTTTATCGGATCAAACAGAACCTGCCATTCAGCCACTAATCTGCCAGCGGCCTTCCAGGGCTGGAAGGCCGCGCAGATGGGGCGGACGATCGGGCATGAGTTATTCTCAATTTCAATTGAGAGATGGTTGAGGTGAAAGACAACCCGACAACTCCACCGGAGGTTCGTTCGAGTCCTCTGAGGAGCACATACAATTCGACGACAGTCATCGTCATCGTCGTGATCGCCGCAATCTTTGGGGCGATTTTGATTTTCTGGCCGTCTGGTGGGCTATAAGTGGCGCGAGCAGGAACCCTGCTCTGATGTTCCATGGATCTGTTGAGCGCTGGTGCCGCTTCGAATCCTGTCAGAAGCCAGGCATCAGCCGGGATAGCCGCCCGCGATGTAATTTTCGAGTGAGCAGATTGTCGCGTCCTGAGTGCGGATGATCCAGTTCACAAGGTCTCCGATGGAAAGGATTCCCACAACCCGGTCGCCTCGCAGCACAGGAAGATGCCGGACACGGTTTGCGGTCATCAGTTTCATGCATTCCGAGATCGAAGTTTCCGGCAAGGCGCTCACAATTTCACAGGAGACAATTTCACCCACGGAAGTCTCGCGGGAATTGCGGCCCTGAAGCGCGACCTTCCGCGTGTAATCCCGCTCCGAAAACACCCCCAACAGCCGCGAGCCCTCCATGACGAGCAGAGCGCCCACATTCCTGTCGGCGAGCTGACGGATGGCTTCATAAACCGTTGTTTCCGGTGGAACGGCGAAAACTTCGCGGCTCTTGGTTTGGAGGATCGTTTCTGCCGTGCCGATGGTTTCCATGGTGGGGTTGGGTTAATGGTTAAGGGCAAGTACTTCCCGCGAGTTCAGAAATGGACCACTCGTTTTCAGCAGACGAGAGACAATCAGGGCCGTCATAGTGCCAGGGCTTGGCGGGACTATCCACCGCCCGGTCTCCACCGT
Organism: Pedosphaera sp.; assembly: GCA_009695275.1. Taxonomy (GTDB): domain Bacteria; phylum Verrucomicrobiota; class Verrucomicrobiia; order Limisphaerales; family F1-12-MAGs170; genus F1-120-MAGs170. The sequence continues at coordinate 6,673 of SIBF01000096.1, forward strand.
CAAGCGAAGCGAAAGACCTTCACTTGAATCTTTTTGACGCTGGCCGCGTCTTCAGACACGTTACGCGATCGAAACAAAACTTATCTCATGAACAAAACATTCCCTCTCGCAGTCGGTGCCTCAGTGCTTCTCTACGTGAGCGCATTGGCCGACGCTGACATCAGCAAACTGCCCCCTTCGGCCAGCCAGAAGGGCGTCACGTTTGACAAGGACATCAAACCCATCTTCGAGAAGTCCTGCTTCAAATGCCATGGTCCCGAAACGGAAAAGCCAAAGGGCAAGTTCCGCGCGGACACCCTCGCCGCTGTTCTCAAGGGAGGAGAAAACAGCCCTGATGTCGTCGCTGGCGACGTCAAAAAGAGCACGCTCCTGCACCAGGTGGGCATGATTGTTGACGAGGATGAATGGATGCCGCCCAAGGACAACAAGGCCAAGATCGCTCCACTGACCAAGGAACAGATCGCCCTGGTCCGCGCATGGATCGAACAAGGCGCGAAGTAGTTTCGCCCAAAGTGCAATTGCGGCCAGCCTTCGCGGCCAGGCAGCCACATTCCTCCGGCCAATTCTGACATCTGCCTGTGCGGCGGGGCGGCCACAGACCGTCCAGTCGGCAGGGCTGCACCAGAAGTGCGCGAAAGGCTGCGGAGAATTCCAAATAATGGGAGTTCCCCGCCTTTCTTGGGCTGGCTCCTGGATGACGCGACGCGCCGGACAGCAACCAGAACTGGCTCCTGCTTGCGTTTGGCAGGTGTCGGCCTAGTCTCACTCCAGATCATGGCCGCGCGAGAACCAATTCGTAAACTAACCCAGCAAGAGTATCTCGAAGTTGAGCGGCGGGCTCACTTCAAGAGCGAATTCTTCGATGGCGAGATGTTTGCGATGGCTGGCGGCACGCCCCACCACAGTTTGATCGCAACCAATCTCGCGAGAGAGTTCGGAAACGCCCTCAAAGGTCGTCCGTGCATTCCTTACAATGCAGATTTGCGCGTCAAGATCGAGGCGACCGGGCTGTTCACCTACCCCGACTTGTCAGTAGTCTGTGGGCCGTTGGAGTTTGCTCCAGGCACTGACGACACCATCATCAATCCAACTCTGATCATCGAAGTTCTGTCCGACTCGACAGAAGCCTACGATCGGGGAAAGAAATTCGAGCACTATCGACAGATTCGTTCCCTCAAGGAATACGTTCTTGTCAGCCAGAAGGAGCCGAAAATGGAAATTTTCACCCGCCAGGCCGATGATCGCTGGCTTTTGAGCGAGGCTTCGGACCTTGAGGTGAAATTCGAAATCACGTCACTGGGAATTGCCGTGTCGCCTGCCGAGGTTTTCGCCAATGTGAAATTCGTCTCGAATTCCATCCGCACCGGGCTCTCTCCATCCCGCTAGCCTGCCTGTTCGCCATGCCCCGCGAATCTGCCGCAGCCAAGTCCGCCCGTCTTCGAGAAATCATCACCGTCCTCCGCTCGACTTATCCCGACGCGCATTGCGAACTCAATTACTCCAACCCGCTCGAATTACTCGTCGCCACGATTCTCTCCGCGCAATGCACTGACAAGCGGGTGAACATCGTCACGGAAAAGCTCTTCAAGAAGTACCGCACCGCCGCCGGGTATGCCCTGTCTGCTCCAACCGAATTGCAGAATGACATCCACTCGACCGGTTTTTTCCGGAACAAGGCGAAAAACATCCAGGCTTGTTGCCAGGCGATCGTGGAGCAGCATGGAGGTGAAGTCCCCCGCACCATGGAAGCGCTCATCCAACTTGGCGGCGTGGGGCGCAAGACGGCGAATGTCGTTCTCGGAAATGCCTTCGACATCAACGAAGGCATCGTCGTGGACACGCACGTGGCCCGGCTCTCCCAACGGCTTGGCCTGACAACGCGGAAGGCCCCCGAGAAGATCGAAGAGGATCTTCAAAACCTCGTCCCTCACGAGTCATGGACAATGATCAGCCATTGGTTGATCTGGCACGGCCGGCGCCGTTGCTCCGCCCGTAAACCAGACTGTGAACACTGCGAGGTGAGGAAACTGTGCCCATTTCCGTGAGCCGCGCCTTCAACAAGACGCTCCAGCCCGCTCGGAGCACCGCTACTTGGACAGGACCGATTACTCGTTGCCGCCTCCAACCTCCGGCTTCAGCCAGGGCGTTCCCGCGTAGTACCATTTCGATGCCTTTAGTGTTTCCACGTGTGAATCAGCGAAAGCCACATTGCTCTTCTCCACATGTCGAAGGTGCGGGCCACCCCAGTTTGGATCACCCGAGGAGATCACGCATCCAGTGCATGGGTCGTCTTTGGCCGGGTCATGAACAATCCAGCAGCCGGGTTTCTCCGGAGATTTCGCGGTCACACAGATATTCGGATCCTTCGAGTTCTTCGGCTGAGTTCCGCCATCGGTGAGATAGACCGTGGTGGACGGGCTTCGAATGTCACTGTCACGAAATTGCTTCCAGACGCTTTTGTCCCACGTATCAGGCCAGTCACAACCGCCGAGCCGGAAATTCGCGCTATAGTTTGAGATCGCCTTGTCCTGCTGGTCACTCGGGTAGAGGGCGAGCGCTTCCTTGAACTTCTTCGTTTTGCTCGGGCAAAGGATGAGGTTCGTCGTTTGTTGATATGGCTGGAGGAAGTTGAACCATGCCTTGCGAGTGACGTTGGCTCCGCGCACCTGGAAGGTAAACGCGTAACGGCCGCCGTGGTCGTCCCCGTAAACGCGCGAGGCGATGCTCATCTGGCGCAGGTTGCTCATGCAATTGGCCGATTTGGCCTTCTCCTTGGCTTTCGACAGCGCAGGCAGAAGCATGCCAGCGAGTATCGCGATGATGGCTATAACAACGAGCAGCTCGATAAGCGTAAAGCCGCGTGAGCAGGCGCGGCGGCGGAGAAACGGGGTCATAACGAAATGAATCATGCGCAATCTCTCAGGAGAATTCAAGACTTGCCTTCATGTTGGGAATGAAAACTCAACAAGCTCCAAATCGTGACGGTGCAACAAAAACACACGAACTCTGGATGTGGCAACTTGCTGGCCATTGGAATTTCCCTTCCGATTCATCTGCAATTGCAGCTCCACCTCGTCCGCGTCACCATCGCGTCGGTGTGGGGAGTGTGAAAAGTTCCTTTACTCGACCCGGACCGCGCGGAAGAAGCTCTGCTGCCTCTGTTTGCTTGAACTGTCGATGATCACCGCTGTCCCTGTCGCCATGCTAATGCGATCGAGCGGTGTCCATGACACGAAATCGTCGCTGACCTCAATGCGATGGGCGCCAGGCGGTCCAGTGAGAGTAAGAGCGAAGGCAGCATCGGGCGGCGGCTGCCCCGTGCTCAAACTAAGAATGAGCGGGTAAGTGTGGATGGAAACTCCCTGCTTTCCGAGAGTCGCCTGCTCGTCAACCAGGCTCGTGCGTGACAGCAAAGCGGAGAGGACTAATGAGGCAAGCGGATTCCCCTGCAAATTCAATTCGGTGAGATTGGTCACGCTTGCCGAGAATGTGAGGTTGGTGAGTCGATTGCCACTGAGATCCAATGCATTCAAGCTCGACAGACTGTCCGATACGGTGAAATCCGTCAGGCGGTTCCCTCCGAGTTTCAATTTGGTCAAACTCGGAAGCGCACTTGGAAAGGAAAGCATGTCGATCTGATTTCCGTCGAGTTCCACCGTTCCCAGACTGTCCAAGCCGGACGGCAGGGTGAAGCTGCTCAGACGATTACCACTGAGGCGAAGCGTGCTCAAGCGGCTCAAGTCCGCAGGAAGTGTCAGGCTGGTGAGCTCATTGTCGTAGAGCTCCAGGGTGGTCAAATTGATCAGGCCGCCCGGCAACGCCAGATCGGCGAGGCGATTCCGTCCGAGATAAAGTGCGTTCAGGTTGGTCAACCCCTCGGGCAATCTGAGGGTGCTGAGTTCGTTCCCACCGAGGAAGAGACTCGAAAGGCGTGTCAGCCTGGCGGGCACGGAGAAGATGGAGAGCCGGTTGTTGTAGAGAACCAGCGTGGCCAGATTGGGCATTTCGTTTGGCAGCGTGAAACTGGTCAATCCATTGCCGGCCAGATTCAGCGAGGCCAAACTGGTCAATCCATTTAAGAAGGAAAAATTGTTCAGCCGATTGGATTGAAGATCGAGCGAAACAAGACGTGTCAACCCAGGAGGCAATGGAAGCACAGAGAGTTCGTTGCCGCTGAGATTGAGCGAACTGATGTCCGGCAGTGCCTGGAGGAAATCGAAATTACGCAGACTATTTCGAGCGAGACTCAAGCTGGTCAGGTTTGGCAGCGCTGCGGGCAGGACGAGTTCGGCGAGCTGATTATCATCAAGGTTCAGGGAGGAAAGCCTCCGCAGATCAAGCAGGAATGAGAAATCCGTCAGCCGGTTGCCGCTGAGATCCATCGCCGCCAGGCCGGTAAGCGCAACGGCGGTGGTGAGGTTGGTGAGTTGATTACCACCCAGGTTGAGATAACCCAGCCGCCGAAAGGAGGGCGGCAGCGCGAGACTGGTGAATTGATTGTTGCCGAGATCCAGCAAGCCCACAGGAGGGAGCGCCTCCAGGAATGAAGGATCGCTCAAATTATTGCCTCGAAGGTTCAGCTCGTTCAAATGTGTGAGGTCTGCGGGAATGGCTGCGTCAGCGAGTCCATTGCTGTTCAGATTCAGCGTCACCAGGCTGGGAAGACCGCTGAGGAACGAGAGATCAGTCAATCGATTCCCATCGAGGTTCAGTGTTGCAAGATTTGCCAACCCTGCCGGCAGTGACAGATCCGTGATCTGGTTGCCACTCATGTCGAGCCATGTCAAGCCAGCCAGGCCATCGAGGAACGTGAAGCTCGTCAGGCGATTTCCGCTGACATTCAGGCTTTTCAAACCAGTCAAACCTGGAGGAAAGGTGGGGCTTGTGAGCTGGTTGTCGGAGAGCTGAAGCGAGGTCAAATTGCGCAGCCCATCGAGAAAGCTGAATTCTGCGAGACGATTTCCACGGAGGTTCAGATCCGTCAGGCTCGCGAAGTTTGGTGAAGTGGAGAGGCTGGTCAGTTGATTATCGGCCAGTGTCAGCGAGTTGAGCTGCGTCAGCTTGGTCAGGAAGGAAAAGTCTGTGAGGCGATTGCCCGTGAGGTCGAGTGATCTCAGACCGTTCCTACCATCAGCCAATGGGAGACTGGTGAGGTCATTGAACCGGAGATCAAGCCGCGGCAGACCGGGCACCATGCTCAAGAAGGTGAAGTCCGCCAGCCTATTGTTGCTCAGGTCAAGCAGCGCCAGGCTCGTCAGCCCTTCAGGCAACGTGAGGTTGGTCAACCCGCCACACCGAAGAGTCAGCACGCTCAAGCTGCTCAAGCCTCGCAATGGAGAAAAATCCGTTGTGCCCAAATTGGGCACGCAGGCGGGCGACGACTCCTGACCCGAAAGATCCAGGTAGGACAAGTTCCTCGCGGTTTGCAGCCCTTCCAAACTCCGGATCAGTGGAGCTGAGGAGCCTCTCCTCCCCCGGCTGGCATCCAGCACCGTCACCCGTTCCATGTCAGTCACGGTGATGTCTCCAGTGGGTTTGTTCAACGTCCTGCGAATCGCCGCTCTCAGACCGGCATCGGGGATTTCGACTGTCTGAGCCGTCGCCGCCGGAAGCACCAAGGCCATCAGCAACGCCGCGCTCAACCAGCGCAAATGGAAAAGTGTTTTCATAGGACTCCTCGCTACTTTCGATCTAACCGATTTCATAAACAACAGAACAATCAGTTTGGAAAAAGCGGCTGCAACCACGGATTTCACGGAGAACACGGATGATGAACTGCTTCCGCCGCGCGTCGCCTTCACCCAACGGGTGAAGGCAAATTTGCAGGCCAGATTCAATGGAAGTTGTTTCTATCCGTGTCATCCGTGTCATCCGTGGTTTCTGATCTGCCGTTTTTAGGATCAGTTTGCAACCACCGGCGGAGCGCAGGCCGCAACCGGAATCCTGCCGCACCTCCTCTGTTCAGAAGCGAGCCAACCCTCTCGCTGCGGTAGTCAGAAAACTTGTCGCACAAGTGGGTCAATCGAGCAAGTGAGCTTATCGGCGGGAGAACTGGACCCCGAAATCAAGCCAGTAGCTAAGCCAGACTGGGAGCGATTGCTCTTGGTCTTCGGCCGGCCGCGAACAGATCGCTGGCGGCAAACCAAACCGTGAACATGAACCCGTCGGGAAAGTCGCCTTGCGAGGGCGAGGGCGAAAGCGTAGCCTGCGCTTATGAAAGCGTATGAAGAGATTGTTGATTGGATTGCGACGGGTCCCAGCGTAACCCAGGTGGCCAATTTTCAGGCGTCGCCCGCGGTCAAAGAAAAGGTCGCCAACCTCATCCGCAAGGAAAAGACAGCGGGGTTGCTCCCGGAGGAGAAGTCGGAGTTGGACCATTACGAGCAACTGGAGCACATCATGCGGCTGGCAAAAGCTCGCGCTCACCACCGACTCGCCCAATGAGCGGTTGGGTGCCTAATGAATTGCGGCAGTTGGTGGCGGCGCGGGCTGGAAGTATCTGTGAGTATTGCCTGATCCACGAGAGCGATACGCACCTCGGCTGCGAAGTGGACCATATCATCAGTGAAAAGCACGACGGCCCGACGGTGGTAGAAAACCTGGCCTATGCCTGCTTCTACTGTAATCGCCACAAGGGCAGTGACGTGGCTTCCATCAATCCTGAATCCGGCGAAGTGGTGCGTCTATTCAATCCGCTCAAAGATGTCTGGAGCGAACATTTTCAATTGCGAGGCGGGCGGATCGAGTGGAGGAGCCGCATCGGGGAAGCGACCGCCCGGCTCATGGGTTTCAATCTCATGGAGCGAATGCTGGAACGCGAAGCCTTGCGGGCGGATGGGAAATTCCCATGTGCCGCAGCCTGCGAGCGGATGAGATGATGGCGAGTTGAACTCGGCTCCGGGTATGGCGCTAAACCTCTTCCCTTATTTCTTCGGCACGTCCTGCACCTGGTTGTTGCGGAATTCAGAGCCGTCGGCGGATGGGTTGAATCTCGTCACCTTGCCATCGGCTCCCAAGTTCACGATCAACATCTTTTGCTTGCTGCGACTGCCGCCAACAAACGGTCCGACATTCGGGACCAACGACTCGCCCTTCACGCGGCTTTCAAAGTATTGCCACGTGAACGTGTGGAACGTATGCACAACGCAGCTACGGTGCAACGACGCGATAGCAGCGCAAGTCCATGTCACTTATCCGCCGGAAGGCAGCACATTTTTGCCCGTGAGGCCAAAGTGAGACGCGGCCGCCAGCAAATGGGTGTCGTTGCTGTACACCTCCGTGAAACCGTTCTCTTTCGCACAACTCAGATGCAAGGCGTCTCCCACTCGCAACGGCACATCGTCCGGCCAGGTGGCAAACCGCGCGGCCACGGCGTCCAGCAATGCGTCATCCACCGGCAGCCAGAGCCAGACACCCGCCTGCTCGTCAGATTCAAAGGCCTGTCGGACTTCCCCAGCTTGGATGGAACTGAGTTTCCGCTCTCGAACGTGCCGCTTGAGTCCGGAGAAAAACTCGGCTCGCGCCCAACGGCAGGAATACTTGTTGTGTTCCTGTTCCGCCAAGGCCCGGACCAAGCTCGCGTGCCGCTCGTTCAGGTAACACTTCAGGATGTAGCTTGGTGTCGAAGTAAATCATCCGCGATCCCGGTCATCCGAGACTGTCTGCGCCGAATCCGCCGTTTCGGGCAACGATGCGATCCACGCCTCTCGCTTCGGGAGTGGCCGTCCGGATTTTCCCGCCTGCTGAAAACGTTTCAGCAGCACTACCGGCTTTCCTCCATCCGTCACAATCAGCGGTGACTCCATGGCGGCGCGGACATAATGGTTCGTGGCGCGTTGTAATTCTTCAATCGTAACGGCATTCATACCGTTCTTTTCTCATCCTTTTGGGAGCAACGCAACCTCCGGAATCAAGGAACGCGTGTATGGAAGCTCACGGCGACACCGCGGGATAGTAAGACCGAAAGCGCCGAGGGCTGGAGGGCGAAGGACAGAGTGCCACACTCTCATTCCTGGCGCTTCGGGGAGAGGGCTTCCAGAATTCGGACGGAAAAGTGCAGCGACACGGAGCAGAAGATCCCTTTGGCCAGAAAATACAGAGCGAAAGGCTCGGTCTTGAGACGTCCCGCGATAACTTGGCTGTCGAAATCAGAGGTGTAAAAGCACAGGCCAAAGACCACCATGGCCGCCACGTTTACCAAAACTTTCAACGTTCACGCCTCCGTTTCTCATGATCTGGCTTTCCCTAAGTTCGCCGTTTGTGCTACTTTGTGACGATTATGAACCTGAAGATTGTTGTGGAGCGGGGCGAAGACGGGTATGTGGTGGCGCATTGCCCATCCCTCAGGAGTTGCTGGTCCCAGGGAAAGACTCGCGAGGAAGCTTTGGCCAATATCCGCGAAGCCATTGATCTTTACCTCCAACCCGCACCGGAGGAACTCGAACGAACTGCGGAGCGCGAAATCGTTGAACTGACGATATGAAGTTACCGCTGCTGACCGGACGACAAGTCCTGGCCGCATTGCAGCGACTTGGTTTCGTGAGGCTCCAAGGCAAAGGCAGCCACGTGAAAATGAAACACCCCGACGGTCGAATCGTCGTTTTCCCGTACCACGACGAAGTGGATCGCTACACTCTCAAGGGCGCACTCCGCGACGCCGGCGTGGATATCGACCATTTTTTGCGAGAGGTAAAGTAAATGTCTTTTTGGAATTGTCGCTGAGAGCAGCTGACTGCGCAATTCTGGCTGAAGGAAGTCACCTCTCAAATTTGCCTTGTAAAAGCCCACAAGCCTATTGACTTCGCAGCCGCATTTCGGCGCCCTGTTTCTAACGCTCTCATTCCTGGCGCTTCGTTGACAGGGCTTCCAAAATTCGGACGGAAAGGTGCAGCGACACGGAGCAGAAAATCCCTTTGGCCAGAAAATACAATAGGCCTATGCACTTGACTCTTGTGACGCAACGGCTGGTAGCCAGTTTGCCCTTAAACACCCCACCGGTTGGGGCAATTTGCAGGCCACAAGAGTCAACTGGATAGCCCTAAAATACAAACTCAACGGCTCGATCTTAAAACGTCCCTCGAATACTTCGCTCAAGAGCAGGAAAGCGTACCCACAAAGGCAAAAGACGACGATGGCCGCCACATTCACCAAAACCTTCAAGGTTTTCATTTCATTCCAAGCCTTTCGGATTTCTTTGGTGGCAGGTTTCACTTCTTCGGCACGTCCTGCACCTGGTTGTTGCGGAATTCAGAGCCGCCGGCGGATGAGTTGAAACTCATCACCTTGCCATCGGCTCCCTTTACTCACCCGACGTACAGATGTTTATTGCGCCTTCTTTTCCCGGAGCATTTTCCTTACTGCCTGGATCGCCTTCTCTGCACGGGTTGTCGGAATCTCGCCTCCGCCCATCTTTTCAATGAGTTTAACATCGCGAAGCAGGATTGACATCTCGCCTCCGCCTGCGTTTCTCAAAGTAAAGAACTCAGCAGCATTCATTTGTACGGCGCCAAGTTTTTTCCCCATTTGATAGGTTTTCGAATCGGTCTTAGTCGCCACGGACACCACATCCTTGTAAAAGTATTCATCGGTGCTCTCGTTGAGCGGGTTGCTCGTGGTTCGATCGAGAACGCATGTATAATTCAATAGTTGGTTTTGCGTAAAATTGATCACGCTGACTTCCATGGGCGTGAACCGTAGCGTACCGTCCATTCCTTTCTTGTATAAGATTGGCGCGCCACCCACATTCCAAAAGCGCGGGCCTGTGACCTGAACTGATTCGCTAACCAGTTCAGTTGCATCAGTTCCTGTTTTGTTCAAAGCCTTCGCCGTTAAGGTCTTCAAGTCCTCCTCAAGCCATTCATCCATCTGTTGGTCGGTGGGCTTTCCTGTAGTGGATGAATAAATCGCAAAACCGCCCACTCCGATGAGAATCAGACCGACAACGATACCTTGGCCGCCACTCAGCAAGAAAATACCGCCGATTACGATAAGCACGATGGACCAATTCGGGGACTTTTTGAAATAGTCCCGAATCATTTTTCGCTTAGTTTCTTCATTCATAGTTTTTGCCTTGGTTGTTTTTGGGTCGTTTTGCGGCCAGCCGAATTCGGGCTGTGCCGACATCGTTGCGAATGCTACCGGGTGATCACACTGAGCAGCTCTTCATCAGTTACCGGTACCCGCGAAATCATTTTGGCGATTTCCTGCTTATCGTAATTCCGGCAGCTTCCTTGTGCGATTAGGTCTTCAACAGTGGGCGGATTGATCTTTAATCCGTTCTTCACATAAAATTCGTGTTTGATGATGAGCCAGAGGTAATAGTATGTGGCTTTGCTACCGTCGATCTGAATGGCGGCATTGAGGTATTCCTCGACTTTTTTGACCTCCGGGAAGGTGAGCAACTTTGGCTTGCGCCCTTTGATGGCTGCAAGCGCGTGGTAGTAGTAACCGTCCGCGCGATCAGGTACGACTTCGATTGCTTTTGAAAAAAACTTCGCGGCAAGATCGTAAAGGCCGAGGTCGAGGTAACAGATACCCATGGCGAGGTTGATTTCGCTGTTGTCTGGCTCGCCCTTGAGGCGGTCTTTGTAGTGGCTGATGTATCTGTTAATCGCGGTCTTGTCGAAACCGTCGAGGCTGGCGATGGAAGTGACAATGAACTCAGCTTCACAGTAGGCGCATTTGTTCGCGCTTCGCGCGGCGGGAGCGCCGCACTGCGGGCAGGTTTCAACCTTGATGCTTTCGCTCATGGTGATCGGCTATTTAACGAGCAGCTTTTCCCGCCGCTCCATTTGTTGGAGAATTTGTGCGACGGTTTGTTGTATGGTTTGGGCGGATGCCTCATTTTGTGGTGCCGTGGGAATCGCCTGAACCAGTTGTTGCAACGACGTGATCTTTTGCTGGATTTCATCGCCGATATGAGGTGCGTTCACGGATTGGCGATGAAAGGGTGTGCAGAACTGGAATCGCTCCTTGAGCCGCTTGAGCTGGGGCTCAATCGCCAGGAAACCCGCTTCACCCAAATGGCGGCGGTTGTTTAGAAAGATTTGATAAATCTCCGTTACATCGGCACCGGTGCTGGCTAGATCAGCTCGCTCGCTCGTGAGTTGTTCGGTTTGCTCCGCCTGCCATGTATTGAGCACGAGCAGAATCCCCATGAGAAAAAGAAAGGGCAAAAAACCGATGATGGCGCAAACCAAGTGTGTACGTGTCGAATCTAAAAACGGCACCGTATGCGTGATGAGCGCAGCGATAGTGGCGCGGACGATAAATAGGCCAATCACGATGCCAAAGGCAGGATACAGTGCGGCGACGATCCGCTTGCGGATGCCGGGAATGAACGGCACAGCCATGTAACTGAAAGCCAGCCATTCGAGGAAGCTGACATAGCCGAGCGCAAAGACGAACGAACCGTTGCGGGAGTCTGCCGTGCTAAACAGAAAAAAGAAGCCCACAGTAGTCAGCCATACGACAAAACCCAAGCTCGCAACCACTGCCAACCCCATTTTTGATGTCTGTGAAAGGGCCATACCGTTAGTTGAGATTGTTGCCACAATTGTCGCAGAATTTCGCATCTGGCGGATTCTCTTGAGAACACTTGGCGCATTTCCTCCGCGCAAGCGAAGCACCGCAACTGTGGCAGAATTTCGCGCCACTCTGATTTTCCACATGGCAGCCCGGACAGACAATTTTACCGACCAGCATTTTCTCGCCACAACCCACGCAAAATTTCGCTTCGGCAGGATTTTCACTGTTGCACTTGGGGCAACGAGCTTTGCTCTCCGGCGGCGACATGCGCAATTGCCGCGTCACATCCGCCATTGCACCGCCGGTCGCCCCGACCGCGCCGAGACCAAGGCCAAGACCGACCCCCGCTCCGGCCAACGCGCCGGCCGCACCTTCGTTTTCTGCAGTTTTTTCCAAGACATCAAACGAGCGTTTTCGCGTGTAACGCTCGTCGCCGAGCAGATTAAATTCCGCCCGATCTTCGAGGATACGTTTCACCCGGGCGAGATCGCCTTCAGCTATGCTGATAGACTCGATAAAAAAGTTGAGCACTTCGATCCCAAAGCGGTCGAACTCGCCAGCGATTTTTTCACGGCAAGCCGTCGAGGTCGAATCGAGGAAAGCGGTGATGTCGAGCAGCGATACCTTTTGCTGCACGATCATTTCGGCAATCGTGTTTTTGACTTTCGTGACGACCAGCCCTTTGAAGTACCGCGATATCGTCTCGTGGTCGGATACTTCACCGCCATGCAATGCGCCCACGATCTGGGTGACGAAATTGCGCGCGTCGGCGATCTTTATGCCGAACTGGCCGAAGGAGCGGACGTTGACGATGATCTGGTAACGCGGCTCGGTGATTTGAAATGGATCGGGCGTGCCCCATTTTAAATCGAGCTTCGCCACCTTGTTGATGAAATAGATTTCGGCGGTGAACGGCGTTTCTCCCCCAAAGGGGAGATTCACAAGCTTTTGCAGCAGCGGCAGATTGGCCGTGGCAAGTGTATGCGTCCCGGCCCCGAAGACGTCCAAAGCATTGCCGCCTTTGAAAAAAACAGCTTCCTGACTTTTGTTAACGATGAGTTGCGACCCCAGAACCAAGCTGTCGGACGGATATTTATAGACGAGCCACGGCCTCTGCCCGCCTTCTGGCGGACCGTCATATTTAATTCTGCTAATGAGAGCCATCAAATTCCGCTTGTCAGCACACAGGCTAGTGTAGTGTCTCTTAAATAACTTTACGTTTCTTCTTTTTGCCACGAGGCTGGGTACAGCCGGGTTTGATCCCCTCCAGTTTGGCCCGCGCCCGCTCAAGCTTCTGGATAATGTCGGCCACCTTCGCCGTCCAGATGAAAGGCT
>SIBF01000097.1 GCA_009695275.1 Pedosphaera sp.
CTCATCCGAACCGGACTTCAAGCGCTGCTGCGACGGACGGTCAAAGAACCCCTGCCGGTCATTTTCGAAAACGTCGCCGACCATTTAGAGCTGGGACTTACTTGGCTCAAACAACGCAACTTCAGGTTGTGAAACAAAAAGCCGTGGTCCAAGGATGGAGGTGTGGTGGACGAAGACGTCTTTGCCGGAGTCCTGAGCAATGAAGCCGAACCCCTTTTTCGGGTCAAACCATTTGACTTTGCCACTGGCCATACTGTTTTTCTCCTGCCTCTCGCCCGCTGATTACGCCAGCTTCGAAGCGCATAAATCCATTCAATAGGTTCGACCTAATGGAAATTTGGCGTTGCCGGGAGAGTTTCTAGCTTAATCGGAGGTGAGTTAAGGAATTTGTCCTTCTTACGTCAAGAATTAGTTCTCTGCTAAAACGTCACGGAAAACGAACCGGTTCGTCCTGGCTTCAGATGGCCGCGTTCGTTGTTTTTAAGCGCTCCAGGAGCTTGGCGTGGATCCCGCCAAAGCCGCCATTGCTAAAGACGCATACCACGTCTCCTGAACGTAATACACGGGAAAGGTGTTCTACGATTGTATCCGCATCAGGCAGGTACGCGGCGGGCCTGCCACTTTGGATCAGATCCGAGATCAATCGGTTGGGGTCAAGTCGTTCACCAGGGGCGAGCAATTCGAGCCTCGCGACTTCCGATACCACCACTCCGTCCGCGAGCCCCAACGACTCCCGCAATTCTTGCTGGAAAACGTTTCGCCGTGTCGTGTTGGATCGCGGCTCGAACACCGCCCACAATCGCTGCCTTGGAAACCGCACTCGGAGCGCCTTTAAGGTCTCGCGAATGGCCGTCGGGTGGTGACCGAAGTCATCCACCACGGTGACACCGCCCGCAACTCCACGGATTTCCATCCGTCGTTTGATTCCGGTGAAGGTTTCAAATCCACTTTGAATTTGCCGATCGCTCAAGCCACAGTGCAAGGCGCACGCCGCCACAGCCAGTGCATTTCGGACATTAAACTCACCCGTCAATGGAATCGAAAAGCGACTGGAACCCAGCGTGAACGACGAAGTTAATTCACCAAGCTCCAGCTCGATCGCTTGTGAGTCGTTGCGCTCGCCGAGTCCAAAGCGTCGAACGGGACAGTGGTTCACATCCAGCAAAGGCTGGAGATTTGTTTCATCGCCATTGGCGAGCAGCAGGCCATTGCGAGGCACGAGCTGGATGAGCCGCTTGAAAGCGGTCTGCACCGCCCGGAGGTCGTCAAAAATGTCCGCGTGATCGAACTCCAGATTGTTGATGATCGCGACATCGGGCAGGTAATGGACGAACTTGCTGCGCTTGTCGAAGAACGCTGTGTCGTACTCATCGCCTTCAATGATGAACCAATCGCTGTTCGTAAAGCGTGCTCCCTGACCGAGATTGCCGGGGATGCCACCAATGAGGAAACTGGGATTCAAGCCTGCGTTCTCGAAGACCCAAGTGAGCAGCGAAGTGGTTGTTGTCTTCCCATGGGTTCCAGCAACCACAAGCGAGCGCCTTCCCTGGATGAAGAAATCCTTGAGCAACTCCGGCATGGAAGAGTAGCGAAGCTTTCGTTCCAGGACAGCCTCGGCTTCCGGATTGCCCCGGGATATGGCATTTCCGACGACCACCAAGTCAGGCCTGTGGGCGAGATTTGCTTCGGCAAACGGGGACATGACTTCGATGCCGCGTTCGGCAAGGAAGCCCGACATTGGCGGATAAACATTCTGATCCGAGCCAGTGACTCGAAACCCGCGATCCTTCAAAGCAGCAGCCGCACTTGCCATTGCGCTGCCACAGATGCCGACAAAATGAACCGACTCGATCGTGTTTACCATTGGCGGGATGATGCAGGCACCCGCTCGATCCCGAAAAGCACAAAGAACGAACGTGAAATGATTTCAGCCCACGACCAAAGCGCGGCTCCGGTCGCTTGGTTGATCCGAAGTGCATTCTTCCATTCCACGCTTCGCACGAAACGGCTTCTGCGGCTGGTCAGTTACCGTCTTGTCTTCTGAGACAGAAGTTCCTCGTCGGTCATTTCGTTCTTCAAAAAATTGCAAATCAGGAACATCAGAAAAAAGACCGCCCCGAATCCTTTCGACAATCCCGTGCTTTGTGGGCCGACCACACCTGAAAAACCAAGAACAAGGAGTGGCAGGCTTAAAGAGAGGCAGGCTTTGTGAATGTTTGATCGATTCATACTGATAACAATTTGGTGTTAAGCGAGTGGAACAATGGGGCGGATTATCTTCGAACACCTCTACATCAATTGCTCAAAGCCTCACGCAAATTGCACACTCAATTCATCGCCAGGAGTTCGCGATGAACTCATGACAGCTGATCAACGCGTGTCTCGAACTCACACTCATGGCGAGCTTGCGCTTGCCTCAGAGCGAAACAGCTTCATACTTCGGCGGCTTCTGAAGAAAAACTGAACTATGAACTCGACACCTATTCGCGTAGCCGTGACTGGCGCTGCCGGTCAGATTGGCTATTCCCTGCTATTCCGAATCGCCTCCGGCGCGATGCTTGGCCCCAACCAGCCAGTGATTCTGCATCTGATTGAAATCCCCGATGAGAAGGCCATGAAGGCTCTCAATGGAGTGATCATGGAGCTGGAGGATTGCGCATTCCCATTGCTTAAAGGATGTGTTCCCACGAGCGACCCGAATGAGGGGTTTCGAGGCGTGAACTGGGCTCTGCTCGTGGGCGCGCGTCCGCGTGGCCCCGGCATGGAACGGAAGGACTTGCTGACCGCCAACGGGAAAATTTTCACCGGCCAGGGAAAAGCCATCGCAGCCAATGCCGCCAGCGATGTCCGGGTGCTCGTGGTGGGCAACCCGTGCAACACAAACGCATTCATCGCCATGAACAGCGCGCCGAACATCCCGCGCGACCGGTTCTTCGCCATGACTGCTCTTGATGAAAATCGAGCCCGCACACAGCTCGCGAAGAAGGCGGCCGCGCCTGTTGAAGCCGTGACCAACCTTTGCATCTGGGGCAATCATAGTTCCACCATGTATCCCGATTTCTTCAACACGAAAATTCACAATCGTCCCGTCACTGACGTCATCGGCCATCGCGAGTGGCTCGAGAAGGATTTTATTAGCACAGTCCAGAAGCGCGGCGCGGCGATCATCGAAGCTCGCGGACTCAGTAGCGCCGCCAGCGCGGCCAATGCGGCCATCGATACGGTCCGGCGCCTCACCACGCCAACACCAGATGGCGACTGGTTCAGTGTTGCGGTCTGCTCGGATGGCAGCTACGGCATCGAAAAAGGACTCATGTTCAGCTACCCGATCCGCACGGACGGCAAGAAGTGGGAGATCGTCCAGGGTGTCCCTATCAATGAATTCAGCCGCGCAAAAATCACGGCTACAGAAAATGAACTCAAGGAGGAGAAATCGCTCGTGAGCGAACTCCTGCCCAAGTAACAGTCTATAGGAGATAGATTCATCGAGATTCATCGCGGCCGGCTATGGCAAAGACTGATCTTCCGTAGCTGGCCGCGTGCGTTTCCTGATCTGTATTTTCACCAGGCATCCATGAGCCAGCCTTCCAAACCTAAAGACCTCGCACGACTCATCGACCACACCTTGCTCCGCGCAGACGCTTCGTTGCACGACATCGAGAAACTCTGCGCGGAAGCACGACAGCAAGGGTTCTTCAGCGTTTGCGTGAATGGATCACGAGTCGCCCAGGCCTGCGCGTTGCTTGAGGAAACCGAGGTGAAAGTTTGCACCGTGGTGGGGTTTCCGCTGGGCGCATCCGATTGCGACGCGAAGCGTTACGAAACTGAGGTGGCGATCGACAATGGAGCCGCTGAAATTGATGTTGTGATCAACATTGGCAAACTCAAGGACGGGGATGACAATTTCATCCTTCGTGAACTTCGCGATGTTGTGGAAGCGGCGGATGAACGTCTTGTCAAAGTCATCATCGAGACTGCACTTCTCAGCAACGACGACAAGATTCGAGCCTGCCATCTCATCGCCGAATCGGGGGCGAAATTCGTGAAGACTTCCACCGGCTTCGGTCCACATGGAGCCACCGTTGAGGATGTCCGATTGCTGCGCGAAGCAGTTGGCGCCTTGTTTGGTGTCAAAGCCTCCGGCGGCATTCGCGACACGACGATGGCTCTGGCGATGGTGGCTGCGGGAGCAACACGGCTGGGCACCTCTGCCAGCGTGGCAATCGTTCAAGGTTTGCCGACGGATGCCGGACCGTCATCGTATTAGCCCTTTACCACTTCCCAGTTGCCACGCCCTTCCTGCGTCGGCAACTCTCCGGTGTGAATGCGCAGCGGAAAATTCTCACCTTGGAAACATTGCCAGTGTGGCGCGCCGCGTTCCGCCAGACGGGCCGATCCTTGGTGGTGACCAACGGATGCTTTGACCTGCTGCACGCCGGCCATGTCGCCTACCTCGAACAGGCGCGTCTTAACGGCGACGCATTGCTCGTGGGCTTGAACAGCGATGCGAGTGTCCGTGCTCTCAAGGGGGAAGGTCGGCCGCTCAATTCTGAGACGGACCGTGCCATCGTGCTTGCCGCTCTCGAAGCGGTGGATGCCGTGTGCGTGTTTCCGGACGTCCGCGCGGATCTTTTCCTTGCCTCGTCGCAACCAGACGTATGGGTCAAGGGAGGTGATTACACCCCGGAAACGCTGAATCCAGTCGAACGTCAGGTTGTGGAGAGCCTGGGTGGGCGAATCGTGATCATCCCGTTCGTGCCCGGTAAATCCACCACCGGTATCGTGGAGAAAATCCAGCGGCAGAACCCGTGAAAGGCGGACCATCGGCTATTGCGCTTTACGTTTTATCGCCCCTTCGTATCGTTCAGCCCGCACTGAATTATGAATGCCAAACTCCTTTTCAAGACTATTTTCCTGATGTTGATCCTGCTCCTGCTCGTGATGATGGGCATGAACAACAAGAGCCCTGTTTCCTTTGCCCTTCCACCGATTTTGCAGAAGGCTGTCACGCAACCGGCAGCGCTTATGTATTTCGGGTTCTTCGCGGTGGGCGTGATCACGGGAACTGTTTTGACTGCGGGAAGGAGCGGTAGTGGTGCGAGTGCACCCAGCAAGCCGGCCAAGAGTGGCAAGTGATTCGCTGATCAGGAAGGCAAGTCCACGCGCCACACTTGCTCGGTGCGGCTGCCGAGAAACCGTCTCGCCAGATCACCGAAGCGCTCCACTTCATCCGTGACGAACGGTTGAACGGTGCCGAGCCGCCGCCGCTTTCGCGCAAGTAGTTGGAGCGCCTCCATTTTTTCTCGAACGTAAGCCGCGCAACTTTCGGCAGAGTCAACCAACGCCACTCCCGGACCCACAACTCTCTGAATGGCGCTCTTCAGAAGTGGATAATGAGTGCAGCCAAGAACCAGCGCGTCAATCCGGCTGCCCAACAGCGGCGTCAGGTATTCCTTGAGGACGAGCCGCGTGATCCTGTCATCGGTCCGTCCTTCTTCCACCAGCGGAACAAGCAGCGGACAAGCCCGTGAAAATACCCGGGCGCTGTCATCGCTCGCGAGGATGGCTTTATTGTAAGCCTGGCTGCGAACCGTCGCGCTGGTGCCGATGATTCCGATGCGCCGGTTGCGCGTACGTTCCAACGCGGCTTGAGCTCCGGGAATAATGACTCCGAAAACCGGGAGCTGAAACTCACATTCAAGCGTCGGAAGCGCCCACGCCGAAGCCGTGTTGCAGGCCACCACCACCGCCTTGACGTTTTGCTGGACGAGAAATCGCGTGTCTTCGGTCGCAAACCGGATCACGGTCGCCGGAGACTTGGTGCCGTAGGGAACTCTTGCCGTGTCACCGAGGTAAACAATGTCTTCACGCGGTAACACGCGTCGAATCTGGCGGACGACTGTGAGGCCGCCGACACCCGAATCGAAGATCCCAATGGGAAGTTCGGTCCTGTTGCTCATCCGCCAACCAGACGTTTATAGGACATGATACCATCGGCAATCGCCCGCGCCGTCCGCTGCCGATGGACTGGATCTTTGATCCGACGCATTTCTTCAGGATTGGACATGAACGACGCTTCGACAAGCACCGCCGGCTTTTCGGCCAGCTTGAGCACCACGAATTGCGCGTGGCGCACGCCCCGGTCATTTGATCCGAGCTGGCGCACCATCGCTTTTTGAATTTCGTATGCGAGAAGAATGTTTTTCGAGGAGTTGCGATCGCCTGGTTCCAACCGGCCGTTCCGCGCGCTGCCACCGTTTGTGGATGGTGTACCCGGCAGCGTGTAGCAATAAGTTTCGCCTCCTTGCACTTCGGAGTTATTTGCACCGGCGCTATTGTAATGCAGGCTCACATGGAGATCAGCTCGGCGACGATTTCCCGCATCTGCGCCGTCTTCAACCTGCACAAAGCGATCATCGTCACGGATCATCATCACTTTCAAGCCGCGCTCGATCAGTTTTTTCCTGACTTCGCGCGCCAGCAAAAGCGTGTGCCGTTTCTCAAACTCCGGGCCCACCTGGTAACCGTTGTCTTTGCCACCGTGGCCAGCGAACAGTGCCACCGTCTTGATCTTCTCTGTGGGCTTGTAGCGCGCCGGACTCAGGAGAGGCATCAGGACTTCTCTCGCGTCCCGGGGCGAGATGTAAGCCTCGCCGGTTTGAAGCACGACCGGAAAGGAAAGAAATACGGAGACATCATTGACCTCGGTTTTCTGAGAGTTGACCTTGAACCAAAGCTTCATTGCGCTGTTTGTCAGTCGAAGTTCCTCATCCTGGCGCACCCACCTCATGTCCAACTGCCACCGTGCTGCAAAATCACGCAGTGAGAGATATTCATGCCCGGCAATTCGCACCAAACGCTCCGAAGCCGTCGTGGCACACTCCGCCGACACTTCCGTCAGGAGAAGCAGGACGATGCCAAGCAACAACAGGCGGATCATGTGTGGCGGCAATCTGCCGGGCAAGGATGGTGAATTCAACTTGAAACCGTCCTCCGGCGGAACAACTGGCAATCCAGATTTATGGATTGCATTTCCACTCACGCCGGAAGTCATCGATCAACTGTGCAAATGGGATTTCTATTGCTCTTAATTGACGAATTGTGGTTCGTACACCAGACCCAAGCCATGCTTACGCAGCAGTTCGATGAATTTTCCAAGACCGCGCTTCTCGTCGGCTCCGAGGTGATAGTGGATGAGCCAGCCGAGATAATCTTTCCGAAAATCCAGGTCATACTCCGTCCGGCTGGTGATGATGTGATCCAGAGTATCAAGACCGAAGCTTTTTGCCTCACGCAATTGCCTTCGGAGAGTTGAGTTCTCGACCCCACGGCGCAAAGCCCACACCGCATAGACGAACGGCAGGCCGGTCAACTCATACCAGGCCGCACCCAGATCCCAAATCTGATGTGTGTGGGGTGTGCGGGAAAAATCAATCGCCCGGTCACCGATCAGCAGAGCTGCATCAGGCATCTGCCCTGGCTCATAACTGGCCAGGCGCTTGAACTCCGGTTTGAGCCCGCGTTCAGCCAGCAGGACTCGAAGCAACGAGATGCTAGTCAGAGAAGCCGGGTCACAAAAGATTTCAAGGATCTCAGCCAGCGGTTTGTGATGTGCTAAAAATACACTTTGAACCTCACCTAATGAAGCCACGGCGATGCTGTCGAGGACATCGTAGTGGTCGTTGAACAACACTTCCGTCACACTGACCAGCGCCGCGTCCAGCTCGCCGCGACGCAGGCGCTCCGCCAATTCTGACGGCGGCAGGAAGATGATTTGATCCTCAATGCCGCGCGTGAGCGGTACCGCATTCAAGTAGGGGACGGAGCCAACGCGGAACGGCGCGAGAGATTGCTCCAGGTCGAATTCGCGGTCGCGATTCGCCGTGCGTTGCTCGCGCTCGTGGCGTTTGGCAAGTTGTTCCACCGACTCCGGCACCGCCATGCGAAGTTTGGGAATGTTCTCTGTGTCGCTCATTGGTAGTGAAGTCAACGGCGGCGCAAAGCATTGTGCAACTCGTCCACCACCGCCCGGAGCAATGCAAAGATGATGTCCTGCGCCGGGTCGCTGATGCGGTCTTCTTCCGGCAATCTGGCTGCGTTTCGCACGATTTCCTTCATCAGGATCAGCATCAGATTGGGCTGGTTGCTGTGCTTCGGGAATTCTTCCAGGGGATTCACGGAACCTGATTCAATGGCGACTTCCAACTTTTGAAGATTGTGACGAAACCTTTCTTGTATCGCAGTAAGCTCCAAATGCGGGGCGCGGCGACCTGGAGGCACAAAGGCAAGCGCCGCCCGAATGAGAAAAGGTACCGCGAAGGAGAACTCATGATCCGAAAGCACTCCTTCGGTAATGCGGCTTGCATCCTCGATCAGCGTCAGGCCGCTGTTGCATAGCGAATCTTCCGCCTCTTCAGCGGACTCAAAAGCCCTCATCCCCACGATCATGCGCCGGGATGCTTCTTCGAGACTGAGCGGCGTGCCAGGCAGAGGAGGTGAGGGCGGTAGATTTGGATCTTGCTTGGGAAAAACCGCATCCTCATCGCTCGTGTCGGGCTTTGGGGACGGACGCGAAACCGGGGGACGCAAGGGCGGGGGATCGAAAACGATCTCAGTCACCCCCAGTTCCCGCAAAAGCCAGTTGATGTCCTCATTGCGGCCGCTTTCCAGATTCCGCTCATCCTGGCGGCGGACGCGTTGTTTGAGCAAGCGCAGCAATCGAGGGCGCAACAGCGGGTCGTGTGCGGCCTCGCGAGGTGTCTTGTTGTCCAGCGCGGGAATCTGGTCCTCCAGAAACGCCCGGTCAGCAGCCCTCATCACTTCGAGTTCAGCTCCCTCGCGTGACTGACAGCCTGGTGGAGCATGAGCGCGGGAGGAGGTCAAAACGATCTTTTGCGGCTCCAAAAGCAGTCGTGGAGGGACAAGTGATTCGTTCACACGCGGTTCCTTGGCGGCCATGACCGCACTCAGATCGTCGAGGCGTTCGCCAGTGAAACGGATTGACGTTGCCAGGCATTGCTCGAATTTCTTGCGCAATTGCGCGAAACGCTCGCCGCTCATCGCCTCGACACGCCAGTGCGACTGGCCGAGCAAGATGCGCCCGAGCACCGGACGCCCACGGGGCGTGTCCTCCTGCTTCACGGACGATGACCCGGCAAACCACACGCGCGCCTCGGCAAAACCTTCCTGACGTTCCGGGTTCGAAAGATCCTCCGGTTTCACATCCTGCACTTCGTCCAATCGATCGCGACATGTGGCGAATGGCGCCTGCAGCTCATACACCGCCTTTCCGTAACGCGCGTCCATGCCAGCGAACATCTGCATCCGCCGCGTCCGTGCGGTGGCTTGCAACGCATCGTCAAAACGGAGGAGATTCTCAGCCAGCCAGCGGGGCATTGCCTCCAGATCGGTTGGTCCACCGAGATGCCGGACGATTTCCGCCATGATTTCTTCCGCGGGGAACTGCGCCATTTCAGGAATAGACACGGCCGTCCCATTCAATCGCCAGAAGTGCGGCAAAGGATAAATCCAGGCCACCACGCTGGCAAATCGCACAGCCACACGGGCCAGACTGCGGTCGTGAAACACGAACGCAGGCGATCCCGGCGCTAGCAGATCCACTGCCTCCACCCGTTCGCTGTCCAGCACACAATGAATCTCCAGCAGCGCTATGCGTGTCTGCATCTTTGCTCGCAACAGGACGCGCTGGTCGCCCTTCAACTCCGAAAACCCAGCCTTCTCCCAGCGCTGGCAGCAAGTCAGACCGTCTGCCCCTGGCGCGAAAAACAAGTTCCATTCGTACCAAGCGTGCAAGGCATGGATGCTGGGAATGTTCCTCGCCTTTTGAAACGACCTCTCCATCGCCGGGCGATCCGCTGCGTTCTTCATCAAGTAATCCATGCACGCATGATCCAGCTTGCCCTCATGTTCCAGGAAGCGGGAATAATTGGCCGGTGCGAAAGGATTGTGCTCGCACTGCGCCGGGCACGCGTAGCGCGTGTGACGATTCTCGCCACATTCCGCAGCGGAAATCAAACGCCCGACTGCGGGACAATCCCGTTGTTTGGAGGCATTGCTCATCTCCCGAAGAGGATGCCAGCACCCGCATTGGACGCCAGCCGTTTCCGCGGCTTCAGCGGCTGGTGGATGATGGCCATCTCTCACCGCCACTCGTGTTTGGGATACTTGCGCTGCAGCTCGGATTTGAGCTTTGGGTAATGCTCCCGCCAGAAATTACCGAGATCTTGCGTCACCTGTACCGGTCGGTTACTTGGCGCCAGGATGTGAACCACCACAGGGACGCGCCCCATGCCAATTTTAGGAGTCAGATTCACGTCGAAAAGTTCCTGAATGCGGAGCGAAACAAACGGCAAACCGTCGGCAACGTAAGAGACCTTTGGAGTGCGACCATTGGAGAGTGTCAGGCGTTCCGGCGCTTGCTTGTCCAAAAGCGCCTGTTGGTTCCCCGAGAGCCAGCTCATGATCACTGGCCTCACGGGGCGGTCTTTGATGTCTTTGTAACCGACGGCTTCCTGGCAGATCTGCCCGATCAGATGATGGCGGTCCGGTTCGGTGATTGGCGGTAAAGCCAACTCCGGGCACCATTTGCTCAAGAGATTCAATCGGAGGATCCATTGTTCCACCGCATGATTCCATTCGGTCAGAATCAACCTCCCGGCAATCACCTCATCCGCGAGCAACCGGGCAGCTTCTGCTGCTGGTGGTGGTTCAATCCGCTGGCCTGAAATCGCCACATCCCGGAAGCGAAGGAGTTCGGTGGCTTGAACTCTCTTCGTTCCGGAATCGTACGTCACTTTGAGTTCAGATCGAATGTCCTCCGGGAAGAGTTCCTTCAACCACTCAGTTTGCACCGCGGTAGCCAGTGAGAATATCGTGGTGACTTCCTTGTCCCGATTCTCGATCTCTCGGACCTCTGCCACCACCAGGAGGTCATTGTGTTGCACCACGCTCTCTCGCGCCAGGACGCCGCGCCGTCCGTGAACCATCTCACAACGCAATGTTCCGGCATCCATCCGTCTTGATACACGATCCGAAAACCCAATGAGAATGCACTTTTGAATCGCCTCATCCTTGATCTCTCTCGGTTCAACGTCCAACCCCTCGCGTTCTGCAGTTCGCAGGAAATTCTCCAGCAAAGGTGCCACCTGTCTTGCCGTGATTGCGTGGATGCCCAGCTTCCGGCACGCCTCCAACTTGAATTGATTCTTTGCCGCATAAGTCCAGGCTCGCATCAAAATCCAGAAATCCGACGAAGCCTTTTCTCCCAGCAGATCCTCTCGCAGGCCGAGCGTTTCCCGATCGACGCTTCGCAACAGCAGGTCGCGTCCTTGAGTCAGAGCCGCTATCAAGGCCGCTTGATAAACACAGCCGTATTCCTGCGCAGCCAGAAGCATTCGCGAGTAGCGGGGGTGCAATGGAAACGCCAGCATTCGCCTTCCCAAGGGCGTGATGCCGCCTGGCTGCGGGGGCAGGGAAGTCTTTTGGCCTGCGCCACGCAATCCCGCCGCTTTCGCTTTCAAATGCGCTGGTTCGGAATCCACTTCCCTTGCCTTGAGCGCTCCCAAGTCCGTTAGCAATTCCTCCGCGTGAGTCAGCGCTTGATCTTCCGGCGCATCGAGCCAGCGGAATTGTTTCAGGTGATTCACACCGGCCGCCTTCAAGGTTAGAACAACTTCGCACAAATCCAGTCGTTTTACCTCCGGCAATTCCTGGGCAAGGCGGTGCCCGTGTTCTTCGCGCGACCAGAGACGGATGCACGTTCCCGGCGCCGTACGGCCAGCCCGTCCAGCGCGCTGATCTGCGGAAGACTGGCTGATTTTCTCGACCATCAATGTGTTGATCCCGCGATAGGGATCGTATCTCGGGATTCGGGCGAGCCCGCTGTCGATGACCATTTTGACGCCATCGATGGTGAGCGATGTTTCAGCGACGTTGGTGGAAACCACGATCTTTCGCTGGCCATAGCGCGCCACCGCTGCGTCCTGATCGCGTGGCGGCAACTCGCCGTGGAGCGGAAGCATGATGAACCCCTTGCATTCGCTCGTGTGGCGAATCGCTTCGATGGTCTGTGCAATCTCGAACCCGCCCGGCATGAAAACAAGCACATCCCCATCGCCACCTCCACGGACATAATCGCTGAACGCCTCGGCAGCTTGCTCCCACACCGGCCGACGATCCGCGTAGCTTGCCCGTGCGGAATATCGGATCTCGACGGGAAACATCCTTCCCTCCGAAGAAAGTGTGCTGCACCGAAATGCGTGTGCCGGGACTTCCTTCGCCAACGCGCAAGCAGCTCCTGCGACATGCGCCCCTTCCGTCGCATGTTCGTTTTTCCGATGCGTGGTCGTGAGGGCGTGGGTGCCATCCATGTAATCTGTCAATTGGCTGGCATTCAAAGTCGCCGACATCACGATCAAGTGCAGATCCGGGCGGCGTTGCTCCTGCAAATCGAGCGCCTGAGCCAGGGTGATGTCGCCGTAGAGATGGCGTTCGTGAAATTCGTCGAAGATCAGCACCGAGATTCCCGCAAGCTTGGAATCATCCAACATCTGGCGCAGCAAAACGCCTTCCGTCACAAACCGAATTCTCGTGTCCCGAGAGGTGACGTTTTCAAACCGGATCTGGTAGCCCACCTCTTTGCCGAGTTGCACTCGCAATTCCTCCGCCACGCGGGCAGCGAGCAACCGGGTCGCCAGTCGCCGAGGTTGGAGAATCACAACCTGCCCCGTGTCGAGGAACCCATGCTTGAGAAGCATCTGCGGCACTTGAGTGGATTTCCCCGAGCCCGTGGGTGCTGAAAGGATGAGCCGCCTATCCTGGCGCAATCGGGAAACAAGCTCTTGCTCGATGTCGTAGATGGGCAGCGGTTCAACCATGTGGAGCGCACCTTAGCTGGTGAGTAAATGTGTTCAAGCGTTCGACGCCAACCGGGAGCCCGTGCAACCAGATGTGATCGATTTCGGAGCCGCTGGGATTAGCCTCAACCCCGTTGATGTTGAGCGCTGGTGGTTCGAGAGCGCTACGGCTGGTCTTTCAGACACAGCCGCGCTGCTGAACTTCACTCACTTTTAATCACACCCGCCGGGAGATCGGCATAGCCTTCTCGCTCGACTATTCACTCTGGCTCGATTTATTTTCGACCGCATGAGTATCCAGCCGTTCCTCGCCATCACCTTGATTGGGCTCGGCACCTTCGCGGCATTGGGAGCGGAAGCGCAACGGCCAAACATCGTGTTCATCATGACCGATGACCACGCGGCGCATGCCATCAGCGCCTACGGCAGCAAGGTCAATCAGACGCCGCACATGGACCGCCTCGGGCGCGAAGGGATGCGGTTTGACCGGGCCTTCGTCGTGAATTCCATCTGCACTCCGAGCCGCGCGACGCTTCTCACCGGCAAGTATTCCCACCTGAATGGAACGCCCGTGTTCAACCGCTTCGACGGTTCGCAGCCGACGGTCGCAAAGATGTTGCAAGCCGCGGGTTATCACACCGGCATGGTCGGCAAGTGGCATTTGGGGAGCGATCCGACGGGGTTCGATCATTGGATCATTTTGCCGGGCCAGGGAGTTTACAACAACCCGGCGTTCATTACCGCACGCGGGTGGCAGACGAATCAGGGCTACGTCACGGATGTCATCACGGACATGGGCATCGAGTTCATCGAGCGCCGGCCGAAGGACAAACCGTTCTTTCTCATGCTGCATCACAAGGCGCCACACCGGGAGTGGACGCCAACTGAAAAGCACCGCGCGATTTTTGCCAACCGGACTATTCCCGAGCCATCAACGCTGCGGGACGATTACTCCACGCGCGCGGATGCCCTGCGGGAGAACGAGCAAACCATCGCGCGCGATTTGACACGCCGGGACTTGAAGCTCACCCCACCACCGGAGTTGAAGCCTCCGAACCGCATGGCATGGCTGAACGAAAAGCCCATGCAGGTCGAGATTGTACTGAACGGTGAAAAAAGAACGCTCTCCGGCGATGCCCTGGTGAAGTGGAAGTATCAGCGCTACATGCAGGACTATCTCGCTTGCGTGCAGAGCGTGGATGACAACATCGGGCGGCTGCTCGACTGGCTCGACGCCAGGGGGCTGGCGGCGAACACGGTGGTGATTTACACAACCGACAACGGTTTCTTCCTCGGCGACCACGGGATGTACGACAAGCGGTTCATGTACGAAGAATCGCTCCGCATTCCGCTGCTCGTCCGATGGCCGGGAGTCATCAAGCCCGGCTCGGTCAGTGACGCACTGGTGTTAAATCTGGATTTCCCAGAGACATTTCTCGAAATCGCCGGCATGAAGGCACCCAAGGAAATGCAAGGCCGGAGCTTTGTTCCGTTGCTGCGAGGCCGGGAACCACGGACGTGGCGGGAGAGTTTTTATTATCGTTACTATCACGATCCCGGCCACCACAACACCCGCGCGCACTACGGCGTGCGCACTGAAACGCACAAACTGATTTACTACTGGAAGAAGGACCAGTGGGAGATGTTTGATCTCGTCCATGATCCGAACGAGTTGCGCAATCTCTACCACGACCCGGCGCAGCAGCGAACCGTCACCAAGCTCAAAGCAGAACTCGCGCGCTTGAAGAAACAGGTGCGGGACGACGACGCGTACGCGAACGAACTGCCGCCGGACGGTGTGGATCGTGAACCACCGCGACGCGACGTGGCGCAAAGCCCGCCTGGAGCATGACAACGCGCTTCGTTCGCCACGCTCCGATCCAGACTCAACGCTCATGAAGGACCGCTCCAGTGTTCTTTACCAGAATTGCCGGCTGGCGCAGCCAGAACTTCTGTTCATCCGTCAGGACTGGCCCGGTCATCTTCGCCTCGCGATGCGCCGCCCGCTGCTCCTCCTTCATGCTCTCGAATTCCCCCGGCGTGGTTTGGAAAGCGAGGCCACCTTGCGCCCGGTGGTGGAGAAGACGGCGACCATGCGGTAATAGTCGCGCGTTTTAATTATCCTTCCGGCATAGCGGTGAACAGCGCGGGCGATATCTATGCGGCGGACGGACGCAGCACGATCCGAAAAGGAATTCTCACGAGCCCACTACTTGGGCCCAAGTTAATGCCAACAAGCCCTGCCCGCGCCGCGTTCTGTAATCGCCAAAGACGGGCGACGCCCCTAGTTTCCTAGCGTGAAGAAAACAATTCGCGTCCTTCTGCGCATTGCTACAGTGCTTGCCGTATTGCTCGGGATGCTGGTGCTTGTGTCGCTGGATCTTGTAGATCATCGTCCTTACCTGCGGGAATCGTACTATGCCGAGACGATGGCCCGCCTTCGCGCGAGCGGTGCCACAAAGGTGTTGGTGAGGGGCGAACTCTCAGCGGGCTTCGGTAAAGCAAAATTGACCCCCACGGTAAATGCTCCGGCGGACATCCCGGAAAAGGGAGCATTCCGCTCATTGCCACTGGCTGGGTACGGCTATCGCAAAGGCAAACCCGCCGTGGGAACACATGACGATCTGTTCGTGAAAGCCGTGGCGTTGAAAGTGGACGACCGGATCGGCGTCATGGTGGGTGCTGATGCACTCATTATTCCGCCGGAAGTGACCGCGCTGGCCATGCAACGACTGCAAAAGGAGGCCGGCTTGTCGCGGGAGCAACTTTACCTGAGCGCGACACATACGCATTCGAGTCTCGGTGGCTGGGGCGAGGGAATGGTTGGAGAGGCGTTTGCCGGCGGTTTCCAGCCCGGCGTGCGCGTCTGGTTTTCCGATTGCATCGTGGCTGCCGTGCTTGATGCGATCAAAGATCTCAAGCCGTCGCAATTCGGTCACGGGCGCTTTGCTGCTCCGCAATTCGTCCGTAACCGCGTGGTGGGCGAACTTGGCCGGGTGGATCCGGAATTCAGTTACCTCATTGTGAAGCAGAACCAGGGCAGGATCGGTGTGCTGGGCGCTTTCGGAGCGCACGCCACCATCATGCCCGGCAAACAGATGGAGTTCAGCGCGGATTATCCGGGCTGCTGGCAGCGGGCCATCGAGGAGCAGACAGGCGGCTTTGCAGTTTTCCTTGCCGGCGGAGTGGGCAGCCAGTCGCCCGTGCCTGAGGGCAAAGCCTTCGACGGAGCTGAGCACATGGGTCAGGATCTCGCGGGCCGTTTGATCGAGCAATTGCCCCAAACCCCGCTGACGAACTCAGTGACATTTGGAATGCTCGGCCTGGATGTCACCCTGCCGCCTTTCAACGTCCGCTTGACGGACGACATCCGCTTGCGCCCCTGGCTGGCGAAAAAGCTTCTACGCACCGAAAGTCATACCTTTCTACAGACGTTCCGCGTGGATGATGCCTGTTGGGTTTCCACACCATGCGATTTCAGCGGTGAGCTGGCATTAGGAATCAAAGATTCATTTCGCACCCGGGGAAAGGACGTCACGATCACGAGCTTCAACGGCGACTATGTGGGCTACGTGATCCTGCCGCGTTATTACCACCTTGATGGGTACGAGCCGCGCACTATGTCCTTTTTCGGCCAATATGTGCCGGACTATTTCGAAGATCTCATCCGGGGGATGATTCCCATCCTCGCCGACAAATGAGCCGTGCGAGTGCGCATCACCGCAACTGAATCGGGTTGGCGTAAACCCAGGGCGTCCATTCGCCACGAATCTTCAATTCAGCTTCGACGCGGTATTTGCCCGTCCCGGGCGGCTTCCATTCCAGCGACCGGCCTTCGGCTTGGTGAACTTCCTTCCCGTCACGGAGAATTGTGAAACGACAGGGCAGTGGCGATAAGGCGTGCAACCGGGTGTCGTCGGTCAATGCGCCGGCCTCACCCATGACAGTCGTCCCGGAAACATCACGGGCAAACCAGCGAAAGCCCGAACTGTCGGCGACCATGTCGAAGCCAATGAACACGCGACTGGCGCGCAAGGCATCGAGAACGGCGGCTTCGCTGAGTTCGCGGGCCAGCACGTGTGTGTTTACGAAACGGGCCGAGCGTTCGTACGGATCGAGCTGAATGTGAAACAGCTTTCGATTCGGTTCCAGCGGACCCAACAGCGCGCGGGCGATCAGTCGAGTGAACGAGTTCAGATGGATCTCCTTGAGCGTTTTCGGGCTGGTGTCTTCGATGCGGATCATTCCATTGGTTGTGTAAAACGCGCGGAAGCCCACGTTCTGGTGACAATCGTTCCCCGCGATGCCAGTGATGTGCCGTGTGGTATTCAACTCGTCCCAGCGGCGCAGGAAATCCACGGGCCGGCGGAACATCTTCCGGTAAATCTGGTCGGGATAGCGGTTGAGGTTGAGCAATATGTCCGGGAGCAGTGAACTGAGGCCACCACGGACCTGTTTGAAGTCAGAGTGCAGGTTGTAAATCTCCATGCCGGTGAGTTCCGGGCGCTCCCAATCGCGCGGTTCCTCCGGGTGCGCGTAGAACAGCACGCCACCATTTTCAACGATCTGACGCGCAAGCACGGCCCGTTCTGTGGCATTGCTCAATACCACGCCGGTTGCGACGCCAAACGGCATGAAGCCCTGGTTCATTTCAAAGCCGGGGATGAAGAGCCTGCCGTCGTGCAACCCGCGCCATTGCCACGAGAAATTACCAAGCCCCTGGACGCAGTGATCGCTCAGGCAGATAAAGTCCAGGTTCGCCACGCTCATCGCCTCCTGGATATTCTCGAAGGACATTTCGGAATCGTGCGAGAAATGGGAATGGCTGTGCAGGATTCCCCGATACTCGTTCCAGCCGGCGTTGTCCGTCACCGGTTCACGCACGGCACGGATCGTCTGCCACGCCTCCTCCTCCCTTGGGTAATGGATGAAATGGTTGTAGAGGGCGTCCCGAAGCCAGAAAGCGACCACCAGCAAGACTACGAGGAGTCCCAACACCACGACCGTGGCGAGGCGGCGCAACCATCTGAGTCTGCTTCCGGGCCGGCAATCTCGTTGCATGCTCATGATGAGTTTCGTGTTTCGACAAAGCCTGCGGATACGATTTTGCCCTCGCCAGCTTTAACTTGTCGCGCGGGCCGGCCGCGATCCGCAACCACAACTCAACTTCGAGGACGCGACCGAAGCAAAGTTGCGAACCTTGAAGAAATCTCAGACCGCGCAATTACGGCATTCTGGCGAGTCCGTGGAAACATTGCGCTCGCAACTGGCTGAGCCGTGTCCATTCAGTTGATGAGCCCGCGAATCACTGATGGACGCGAATGACAGTGCTCAGGGTGCGGAGAACCGGGCGAGATTTGGCTCACCAAATAGTGACGGCCAGGTTGGTGAAGAACCAACCAAAGTGCCCCATGAATTCGTGTGATTTGCATCATTCGCGGGCCAAGAGCGTGTATGGAAAAAGTAGGGCGAAGCCTCCGGCTGAGCCGCCAACGGCGTTCTTTGGACAAATCATCTTGCATCAACATGTCGAGAAGGTGGTGAATCGTGAGCCGACTTGAATCCGCACTATCAGTCGAGGAATGCGAGGTTGGCTGGAGACACGTCCAGCAAATAAAGTCCGAATGCTTCGAAAGCGGCTAAAACGTCTTGGACTGTTGCCCAGTGTCCCTCGAACTGTTCACGCTTCTCCTCCTCCCAATCGGCCCACACTTCCGCCGGAAATTCGGGCCGCGTTTCGAGATATGCGGCGGCGAAATCCAAAACAAAGGGCCGTTTGACAATGGTCATTTCGAGCACGCGCAGGTCATCGTCGGAGCCGACCAGTTGTGGCACATTGAACCCCAGAACCGCGCTTACCTCGAATTCTCTGAGCCGCTCATAAGCCTGCTTCTCCCGCTGGTAGGACTCGTCCCAACGAAGCACCTTGATGGCAACATCTGCCGGTCCAGACTTGTGTTTGGCAACCAAGACGATACCATCTTTTCCAGAGCCCAGCCGCTCGGCGAGTTCGAGTTGATGCCGGGCGGCATACAGCCGGGCGCTGGGTATCAACATTTCGTTCATGATCGCAGAGGAAAATTACGGTGCGCATTCGGCCCAGGTGGAAATGCGGCTGATCGTCAATGGCGCATCCATCAGCGTCACACACATGGGGCCTGATTTTCTCCTCATCGAGTCTGCCTTCAACCATCCGCCCGGCAACGCCAGCCTGGTTCTACAAGTGGACCAGAGCGAACGCCGCTGGGACGTGCATCTGCCCGCCGGCATCTCCGCCGAGTCCAAGCGGGTTGCCATCACGGCGATCAATTAACCACGCTGCCGCGGATTCTCAGTTCGTCGGAGAATCATGTCGTTGTACCTTTGCTGACATGGAGGTTGCCGCAGCGGGCGCGAGTGGGCAATAATCCATCGAGACTCACACCCCCGGACTTGGGTGGAATTGGATTGAGCCCACTATTTCAAAGATCAGGCGCAGTTCGGTGCCTGGGAAAATTGTTTCGGTGGCGGTCAGTTCTTCACATAAATGCTGGAGCGTTTGGTCATGGGCGGCGGTGGTTA
>SIBF01000098.1 GCA_009695275.1 Pedosphaera sp.
TAGGAGCCTGTCGGACTTAGCTCGTTTTCGGACAAAATCATTGATTTTGGACCATCAAAACACCTTCACCGAAAATCAAAACGCGTCATATCGAATCGTAGAGCGTCGGATTTAATACGTGTACGTAAGTCCGACAGGCTGCTAGTGCCGAATCCTTCGACCGCTTTGAATTTGCTCTGCGCCACCGCAGCCTTGAGCTCGGGGCTCTCCAGCTCGTAATCCAGAATCTTCTCGCCATTGAGCCAGTGATCCACGTGTTTCGTGCGCACCAGAATTCGGGATGTGTTGAACTCGCCCGGTGGTTTGAGCTTTCTGTCCGCCTTTGGGGGGGAGGCAATCGTAGAGGCCGCCTGTCTGCCACTTGCCTCCTCGCAAGCCATCGGCGTGATGCACGTCATCAATGAGCTGGTACTCGTGGGCTATGGCGTTCTTGCGTTCCTCGGTGATGAAGTACTTCAAACCGCTGTTCGCACCGGGCGCAATCTTCCAGTCGAACTGTAGGTCAAACTCCTGGAATCGATCGATGCTGATGAGGTCGCCACCGCCGCCCTTGGCCACGTGCTTCAGGCATCCTTCCACCACCACCCAGCCCTTGTCCGGGAAGGTATGTTTCTTGAAAGTGCGCCAGCCGTCGGTGCTTTTCCCATCGAACAGCAGCCGCCAGCCGTCGCGCGTTTCCGCGACCGTCAGCTTGTTCTGTGTCTGATCAGGAGCAGCCGCAGGAGCATTCTTCTCAGCGGCCATCACGAATGGCGCTGAGGCTAGTCCGACGAGCAATGCAAGAGCGACATGGGTTGATCTCGATGAGCAAAATGTTTTTCTCATAACAACATTCAATCCGTAACAGCCGTTGCGTAAGTTCATGCTTCAAATGCTCGCTTATCACTGTGAGGTTTTTTCTGGAATGCGGTGGCAAAGGGCAGCGACGACACCGCTTTTGCACTGTAACGGCCATCCTCTCGCCTTTGAAAGCGCCGTCGCACGATGGAACTGAAGGGCGAGGCGGGCCGCTTCGCGACCAGTTGCGCTCTTCCGACGCAATCCAAAATGTGCATGAACTTACGCAAAGATTGATACAGGCTGTTTTCCGAGGTGTCGGAATCGTGGAGAGTTACAGCTTCTTCTTCGATTCTTCGGGAACGGTGATCTTGGTAGTGCCGACATCCTTGATCTCGACGATGGTGGTGCGGTCGATTTCCATGTCGTTGCCGTTGAAACTGCGAATGCCTTTGGCCTTGAACTCATACTTCACGAGTGCGCCGTCCTTGAGCCAGAATTTCACCGATCCTTTGGCATTGGTGACGGACGGGGCATCGCCGCCAGCGCCACGCCGTCCAAAACTCATCAGATTCTTGGCCGCATCCTCCGTCAACTCACCAGCGTAAGTGTCGCCGTCTTTCTTAAGTTCTTTTGCACCTGTGGCCAGATCGGTGGCTTGCACGGCGGGGACCTTGAGATTGCGCGCCATGATCGCCCGGAAACGCGCGAAGCCTTCCTCCTTCTCCACTTCTTCCAGCGATTGCCACCCGCCGTCCTGGTTGGTCACCGCACCCTTGCCGCCCTTGAGGACCGTTTGTGTTGTGTTATCGCCGAAACTCGAGGTGACGTGCGTGAAACCGTCCTTCTCCGTTTTGCCGTCGCTCGGGCCAGGACGGAACTGCGCGTTCTCAGGCACGACGACAGTTGTCTTCCAACTGTAGTTCGGTTGCTCACCCAGCTTCCTGGCGGCGGCGAGGACTTCGTCTTTGGGTTCCGCCGCGCCGGCGATCAATGCTCCGGCGAGCGAGAGGAGTGTCAGGAGGCTTGTTGTTTTCATGTTTCCATCTTTCGTGTTGGTTTTGTTGTTAGCTGGCGGATCATGCATACCAAAAGCTCTCATTCCGAATCGGCAGCGAACGAATCCGCGATTGTGCGGCGTGAAAAAGCGCATTGGCGATGGCCGGTGCGATGCCGATGATGGGTGTCTCTCCAGCGCCCACCGAGGGCAGATCAGGCCGGTTGACGAGCACCGTTTCAATCTCCGGCACATCTTTGAATCGTGGAACTCGATAGCTTCTAAAACTCGCGTTGAGCATCGCGCCGTTCTTGAAGCGCGTCTCCTCCGTCAGCGCGCCACCCAAGCCCATGATGATGCAACCCTCCACCTGCGCTTTGAGGTTCGCCGGATTCTGAATCGCGCCGCACTCGAACGCTTCCACTACTTTGAGAACCTTGAACGTTCCGTCAGTGTTCACTTCAATCTTCGCGCAGCACGCCGCAAAGGAACCCTTCTCGATGCCGCACGCGAGGCCGATGCCGGTGGTCTGACGCGACGAGTTCTTCTTCCACGCGCCGTGCCAGCCGAACCGTTCGGTCGCGGCGAGCAAGACATTGCGCAAGCGTTCGTTCGTCAAGTGACGCAACCGGAACTCAAGCGGGTCGGCGTCCGTGGCAGCAGCGAGTTCGTCCATGAACGATTCCCGGGCGAAGACGTTCGCGGTCGATGCCAGAGCGCGATAGGAACCGCTGCGCAACGGCTGCTCGCAGTCCTTGAACTCTGTGGTGACATTGGGGATCTGGTAAGGACTGGCGATGGCGGAGGAACCTGAATTGAAGTTGACGTGTTCCCATGCCATGAGCCCGCCTTTGGCATCCAGGCCGCCTGCGACGTCGATCACGCCAGCCGGCCGGAAATATGCCCAGGTGAATTCCTCCTCGCGACTCCAGCGAACAGACACCGGTTGTCTGGCTTCGCGAGCGAGCCGCGCTGCTTCGACGGCCGCTTCGCCGGAATGCTTGCCACCGAAACCGCCGCCGGTGTCAGGCACTATCACACGCACGCGTTCAGTTGGAATCCGGAGGCTCTGCGCAAGGTCTTGCCGCACGCGGGCGGGTTGTTGCGAGCCGGTCCAAACCGTCAATTGATCACCGTTCCATTCGGCGACAGCCGCGCGCGGCTCCATTGGGGCATGCTGAATGTAGGCGATGTTATAAGTTTCACGCAGAACTTTGGCGGCATTCTGGAATGCTTCGTCCGCATTGCCTCGTTTCTCGGGACGTGAGCGCCCCGAAGCCTTCGCCCGGAGATGGGTATGAAGCTCGTCGCTCGACACATTCGCAGGCGATGTCCACTTTGCCGTCTTCGCGGCTGCGTTTCGCGCCTGTTCCGCCGCGAAAGATGTCGGCGCAGTGAAACCAACAAAATCACCGTCGCGCACTGCGATGACATCGGGTGTGGCTTTGGCCGGACCGAGGTCGATTTCCTCAAGTTTCGCTCCGTACGATGCTGGTCGCAGAACTTTTCCATACACCATTCCAGGCCGAACAATGTCGGACGGATATCGGTGGGCACCCGTGACGATTTCGACGCCATTCACACACGGCACGGACGTGCCGAGGACATGCCACGCCGCGACCTCTTTGATTGCCACTCCTGGCGCAACATTTTGCTTGAGCGCCTCGGCGTGCCTTTCAGAGGCGAGGTCGGCGTAGCTGAATTGCTTTCCGGGTGGCAGCCCTTCCACTTTTCCGTCGCGTACGGAGAGATTCCCGGCCTCCACGGTGAAAGCGGTGGCTGCGGTATCGAGCAACAACTGGCGCGTGGCAGCGCAAGCTTTGCGGATGGCAGGCACCGACCTTGGCGTGGTGGCGCTGCCCGCAGTGCCACCGTCATCTGGTCCCGCAGTGTCGCCCATGACCAGACGAAGGCGCTCAATTGCTACGTGAAGCTCCCCGGCGGCGGCCTGTGTGAGTTGCGTGCGCGAGCCCTGGCCCACCTCGACTTTGCTGGTCAAGACAGTAACGACACCGTCCACGCCGATATGCAGACGTTGCGCAAGTGATGCAGCTTGTTCAGCACCGCGCCCGGCTCGCTGAGCAAACGCGGATGGCGTGGCCACGGAGATGACCAGCCCCGCGCCGAGCGTCGCGATGAACTCACGTCGGCTCAACTCGAAGTGATAGAACGGCCCCTCGTACTGCTCGTAACGCTCCGGCTCGGTGAACTCGAGTTCGGTCAGCGGTGTTTTCATCTGCCCTCCTTCCGAATCTGCGCCGCCCGCTGAACTGCCTTGAGGACATTTACGTATCCGCAGCAGCGGCACAGATTGCCGTTCAGTCCAGCGGTGATCTCCGCCGCCGTCGGTTTCGGATTGCGACGGAAGAGGCCGACAGTCGCCATCACCATTCCCGGCACGCAGTAGCCACATTGCATGGCGCCTTCGGCGATGAAAGCTTCCTGCACGGGATGCAACTTCCCTGCATTTGCCAGCCCTTCGATGGTCTCGATCTTTCGGCCATCGACCTCATCCATCGTGGTTTGGCACGCCTGCACAGCCTTGCCATCGATCAACACTGTGCAAGCGCGACATTGTCCTTCGCCGCAGCCGAACTTCGTGCCGGTAAGTCCGAGATCTTCTCGAAGGACATCAAGCAGCGTCCGTTTCGCGTCAGTCGAGACGCGCTGTTCCCTGCCGTTTACTTCAAATTGTGCGGTCAAATTCATGGCCCGCTCTGCGATGCATCAGGTCGGTTCAAGAACCCACGATCGCCGAGCCAATCCTCGAAGCGCGCCAGCCAACCGGCCACCGCGCCTTTGGTGTTCGAGCGCACGCCGAAGCCGTGTCCGGCGGTCGAGTAGATGTGCAGATCCGCCGGCACACCGGCTTCCTTGAAGCGCAAATAGACTTCGGCCAGTCCACGAGAGATATCGGGGCGGTCGTTGTAGCCGCAGGCTAGAAATACAGGTGGCGAGTTCGTTGTCGGGCGGATGTCACTCGAACGTCCGGGATAAACAAGAGCCTGAAAATCCGGCTTGCAGCTCTGACGATCCACCACGTCCGGGGCACTCTCATTTCCAGCATCGAACTTCGAGCTCACGAGGGCCGCCAGCTCGCCTCCCGCGGAGAAGCCCATCACGCCGACGCGCTTCGGATTCACGTTCCACTCATTCGCACGCTGGCGCACGAGCCGGATGGCGCGCTGTGTGTCCGCGAGAGCTTCCACGTCAATCTTGTAGGTCGAGTTCGTTTCGCGTGCGAGACGGTTCTTGAGCACGAATGCCGCAATGCCGCGCTCACTCAGCCAGAGGGCGGCATTGTAGCCCTCGTGATCAACACAGAGTAATCGGTGTCCTCCTCCCGGCGCGATGATCACCGCCGTGCCGGTTGCCTTGTCTTTCGAGGGAATGAACGGTGTGATACTCGGATTGTGAATGTTCCAGACATTGCGCTCACCATTGCCTGCAATCTGAACAACCTCTCTGCCGGGCTTTCCCTCTGAACCGGGAGCGCCGTTAGGCCAAAGCAGGACTTCTTTGGGTTCCGCACCGGCAAGGAGCGCCGCCGGAAAGAGCAAAATCAATGGGAGAGTTTTAAGAATGGTCATAGGCACGAGAGATGGACGAACCTTGGACCACAGCCGTGGAAAAACTCAAGGGCCATTTTGCAGTATCCCCGGTTCAGCGCGCGCGCGCCCGCTGCCCTGGAAAGAAAGGTCAGAACTGGAGCCCCGATCTCCGAGCCGGGGTGTTTTGAGCGAGCCCCAAGCCCTGTCGGATCGAACGGCAGCACTCCGAGAGCGTCTTGAAATGCCAGCGGTGAGCAAGGAAATGCACAAGTGACTTTCACTCTTGTAAAACAGGCTTAATCTCGATGTTTTAACCGAGTGAGCAGCAGTCGGAACGGTCCAGCATCCCCGTTCGATTCCGACCTCCGCCTCCATTCGCTGATGGGTGTGCGGCAATCGGCCACCCACCAGCTTATGAAGTTTATCGCACCAGCTTCTGCATGAAACAAAAACGCTATCGCTCCAGTCCTCGAACACGCTTTAATGTTTGGCAAACGGCGGTGTGGAAACCGGTCAAACCGAGAACCTGATTCAAGCGGATCTGAAACGTGACAACTCAAACCGACTCCGGGCCAGCCACCGTGAGCCTGCACTCAGACCGCGAGCAGCTTTTTCGCGTGCGCGGTCTCACGAAGACTTACGGGGTTGGAGATGCTGCGGTTCACGCCCTGGCAGGTGTGGATCTTGATCTTTATACGGGCGAGTTCATCGTGCTGCTCGGACCTTCCGGCAGCGGCAAGACGACATTGCTCAATCAGATTGGCGGTCTCGATGTGCCGACGTCCGGCGAGCTTCGGTATCGCGATCTGGACCTGGCCAATG
Source organism: Pedosphaera sp. (assembly GCA_009695275.1). Taxonomy (GTDB): domain Bacteria; phylum Verrucomicrobiota; class Verrucomicrobiia; order Limisphaerales; family F1-12-MAGs170; genus F1-120-MAGs170. The sequence continues at coordinate 6,148 of SIBF01000098.1, forward strand.
CCACCGAAGAGGATCTGACCCATTACCGGCGCGATTCCGTCGGGTTCGTCTTTCAGTTTTACAACCTCATCCCGAGCCTCACGGCACGGGAAAATGTCGCTCTGATCACCGAGATTGCCCACGATCCGATACCTGCGGAAACAGCGTTGGAAATGGTCAACCTCGGAGCGCGCCTCGACCATTTTCCCGCCCAGCTTTCCGGAGGTGAACAGCAACGCGTTGCCATTGCCCGCGCCATCGCGAAACGGCCGGAAGTCTTGTTATGCGATGAACCAACCGGCGCGTTAGACATCCGCACGGGCATCGTCGTGCTGGAGGCGATTGAACGAGTGAACCGCGAGTTGAGCACGCTCACAGTGGTCATCACGCACAACGCCGTCATGGCTCAGATGGCTGATCGAGTGGTGCGTTTTTCAGATGGGCGCGTTCACAGTATTCACAAAAATTCCCAACGCGCCCCGGCGAGCAGCGTGAACTGGTGATGAAAAGAAGTTCCAAATTCCAAGTTCCAAGCCGCAAGCTGCCTCCCCGGTCCTCGGGAATTACAAGATGCCTGGTGTTCGGGAGTTTGGAATCTGGAACTTGACCCATGTTTTCCCACCTCGACAGAAAGCTGCTACGCGATTTAACCCGGCTGAAAGGCCAGGCTCTCGCAGTGGCGCTCGTCATGGCTTGCGGGCTGGCGATGCTCACGATGTCGAGGAGCTTGATCTATTCTCTCGAGAGCACGCGGCGGGAGTATTACGAGGCGCACCGGTTCGCGGACATCTTCGTGGCGTTGAAGCGCGCGCCAAATTCAGTTGCTTCACGAGTGGCTGAACTTCCAGGCGTAGCGGGCGTCGATGCTGGCGTTTCGGCCCAGGTCACTCTGGACATTCCCGGACTTGATGAACCGGCCAGCGGCCTGGTTCGCTCGCTGCCTGATCGCGGGGAGAAGGAGTTGAATCGTTTGTTCCTGCGCTCCGGGCGCTGGCTGACTCCCCGAGGGCGTGGTGAGGTTCTCGTTGGAGAAGCATTTGCGCTTGCCAATCAATTGGGACCGGGCGACGCCATCGCGATGCTGTTGAATGGCCGACGGCAGGAGTTTCGGATTGCGGGAATCGTTCTTTCGCCGGAGTTCGTGTTTGAATCGCGTCCCGGAGCGGCGCTGCCGGACAATCGCACTTATGGCATTTTCTGGATGCCTTACGAAGAAGTCGCCAGGGCATTCGATCTCTACGGCGCGTTCAATTTCCTGAGCCTGACGCTCGCACCCGGCGCCAGAGAGCACGCCGTGATCACCGCTGTGGATCAGCTTTTGAAACTATATGGCGGGAGAGGTGCGTTCGGACGCGGGGATCATCCATCGCACATTCGTGTCTCGGATGAGATTCGAGTTCTGCAAACGCTTTCAATCGGATTCCCGGTGGTCTTTCTGAGCGTGGCGGCGTTCATGATCAATGCGGTGCTGTCGCGGCTCCTGGCATTGCAACGGGAACAAATCGCCATTCTCAAGGCCTTCGGGTTCGCGAACCGGCAGATCGTCGTCCACTATCTCAAGTTCGCCTTCGTCATCGTGGCGGTAGGGACGGTCTTGGGGGCGATGGGCGGCGTGCCGCTGGCCAAAAGGCTTGTGGTGATGTACGAAATGTTTTTCCGATTTCCGGCCTTGGAATTCAGGCTCGATCCTTCGGCTCTGGTATGGGCTGCGCTCGTCGCAACGTTCGCGGCCACGATCGGCGTCCATGGCGCGGTGAGACGTGCCGCGAAGCTTCCGCCAGCCGAGGCCATGCGTCCGGAACCGCCCGCCAATTACCGTCCCGCGTTTGTGGAACGTACCGGCATTGCGCACTGGCTGTCCCACACTTTTCGCATTGCTGTGCGCAACATCGAGCGCCGGCCGATGCAGGCGGCCTTCACCGTGGCGGGTCTGGCGCTGGCGACTGGGATTCTCATCGTGCCAAATTCCTTTCGCGACAGCGTGAAGCGGATTCTCGGCTTCCAATGGGACGTGATTGACCGCGATGACATATCAATTGGACTTCTGGAACCCGCGGGAGTGAAGGTTGGGCATCTATTCGAGAAACTGCCTGGCGTCGTCAGCACGGAAGTTTTCCGCAACACAGCGGCGCGAATCCAATTCGGCCACAAGAGCCGGCAGCTCGCAATTCGTGGCATGACCGCGGATGGAGAACACAAGCGGGTCGTTGACAAGGCGCTACACCAGTTGCCACTGCCGGAGCATGGCCTGTTGATTTCGGCCAAGCTCGCCGAGATTCTCGGCGCCCGCGTCGGAGATCAGCTCGTGCTTGAAATTCTGGAAGGGAAACGCCCCGTGCTGACGCTTCCACTCGTAGGGCTCGCGGACGACCTCACGGGCCTCTCGGCTTACGTCGAGCGCCGCGCGCTGAACCGGCTTCTCGGTGAAGGAGACGTCATCAATGGTGCCAGCTTTGTTTTGGATGCAGCCGCGCGACCGAACTTTCTCCGGGAATTGAAGGGCATTCCCAAAGTCAGTTGGGTGGCGGTGAAAGATTCGCTGCGCGCAAGTTTTGAGAAAACGACCGCCGCGAGCATCAACTTGATCCAGACAATGTACCTCGTGTTCGCCACCGTCGTTGCCTTTGGTGTGGTTTACAACAACGCCAGGATCTCGCTGGCGGAACGCGCGCGCGAACTGGCGACGCTCCGGGTGGTTGGTTTTTCCAGTCGAGAGGTCGGCACGGTGCTGGTTACGGAGCTGGTGATCCTCGGCCTTGTCGCATTACCACTCGGATTGCTGCTCGGGACGGGCTTTGCAACCGGGATCATAGGGATGGTCAATACAGAAACTGTCCGGCTCCCGCTCGTATTGACGGCCAGAAATTACGCCTTTGCCACGCTGGTTGTCAGTATTGCATCGGTGATCTCGGCGGCTGTTGTTTTACGACAACTAAGCCACTTGAATCTCGTGGGCGCTCTGAAGGCACCGGAGTAGCGACGGTCAATTTAAGCGCGCAAATTGCATTTCAACGAATGAGCAATCCATCACCACTCTCGTCCAGTCCAACCGCTCCCAGAACCAACAACGGGCGCCACCGCCGCCGGCTTCTTCCGCAGATTGGCGCGGTGATCCTGGTGCTGCTGATTGTGGCCGGCTTCTGGCCAAAACCGGCCTCCGTGGAAACCGTCCGCGTCACCAAGGGTCGTCTTCGAGTCACGGTAAACGAGGAAGGCAAAACGCGGATCAAACAGCGCTTTCTGATCTCCGCCCCGGTTCCAGGCCAGCTTCGCCGCATTCCCTTCAAACCCGGAGCGGAGGTGAAGGCGGGCGAGACCTTGCTCGCGGTGATCGATCCCGTGAATCCGACGATGCTTGATGCCCGCGCCCGCGCGCTGGCCGAAGCCAGGCGCGACGTTGCCGCCGCGAATCTCGAAAAGACGCGCACTGATCACGCGTTCGCCGCCAGCGAGTTGAAACGTGTCACGAGACTCCATCAGGAAAAGATCGTTTCCATTCAGGATCTGGAGAGCGTTCAGTGGCGCGAAGCCGTATCCGCCAAGGAGAAAGTTTCCTCGGAAAGCTCATTTCGACTGGCCGAGGCGGAATTGGCGGAATTCACGATAGCGAGCCCGGGCAAGGCTTTTACCCGCGCCGTCGTGGAAGTGAAGTCGCCTGTGAATGGTCGCATTTTGCGAATCTTCGAGGAGAGTACCCGCGTCGTGAGTGCGAGTACGCCCTTGCTGGAAATCGGTGATCCCACCGACATTGAAGTGGTCATCGAAGCGTTGTCGAGAGATGGAGCGGCAGTGGCAGTCGGTGCCAGAGTAGAATTGGAGCAGTGGGGCGGCCCGGAGCCGTTGGAAGCGAAAGTCCGGCTCGTGGAGCCCGCCGCCTTCACCAAAATCTCCGCGCTCGGCGTTGAGGAACAACGGGTGAATGTGGTGGCAGATCTCGTTACGCCTCCCGGGAAACGCTTGAACGTAGGCGACAATTTTCGGGTCGAGGCGCGAATCGTTACCTGGGAACAGGAGAACGCGTTGAAGATCGTTTCGGGCGCTCTCTTTCGGAGAGGACAACAGTGGGCGGCGTTTATCATCCGCAATGGAGTCGCCAGCCTCCAGCCGGTCACAGCCGGACGCAGCTCGGGCGCTGAAACGCAGATTCTCGATGGCCTGCGTGAGGGAGACGAGGTGATCGTTTATCCGGGCGACCGGATCCGGGACGGCCAGCGCGTGGTGAAAGTCCAAATCTCAGGGCCGAAGTGAGCCCGTGAAATCCTCGTAGGAACAGCAATGTTTTGCGCGTACAGGCTGGAAATCCACTTCCCGAACCGAACGGTGAGGCTGGACCCGATGCGATAAGGAACGCAGCTCTCCGCGGATCGCTCACAACTTCAATCGCAATTCATGACGTGGTCGGTTGTGCGCGACCGACCTCCGCCCCAATCGTCCCAGACGGGCGACATGACGATATGCTTTATCCAGGGCGAACGAGGCCCCAATCCGCAGGGGCCAGCTCTTGACCGGGCGCATGCGCACGATCCCGCAGGAGGCCGTTCGTCTTGGGATTCAACTCGATCTTCGAGAACGCTCCTTCGCACCGCACTAAAGAAACGCCGCCGAGGGAGCAACAACTTGATCAACGGCTACTCGCTTGACGCAGGCGATGCAAATTGAAGGCGCGAAACTGCCAGGCGCCGAAAGAGGGCCTTGCCGAACACTGGACTGGTCACCGTCCATCCCTCGTCATCCGCCTTTTCCAACACAACAGAAACGACGCCACCGCGTGCGAGCGACGCACGGGTCAGTTTGAGGGAGGCCGCCGGTTTCTCGAGACGTTTGCCCGCCATCTCCATTTGTTTCACCCGGGCGAGCGGCACTTCGACAGTTCCCGTGGCGGAAGCGAAAAACAATTTGCCATCCCGCACCGTCTCGATGTTGCCTTGCAGCTTGTCGCCATTGCGCAGCCTGACGAGGTCGGTGGTGCTGTCAGGAGTGTTTGATGGCTTCTCCTCGAACTGCCCATCCCACTCGGTCACCCGTAATCCGCTGATCCTGCTCGATCCCTGCCCCTGATGCACGATGCGGATGCCGGTGCCCATGCCAGTGAATCCACTCGGGTCGATCCAGGCCTTCACCAGGACGCCATCGAGCACCAGCGCCATGAGATTTTTCGCCTTGTAACAGCGAATCTCCACATGGCTGGAATTCTTCTGCGAAAACGTGGGTGCCAGAGGCACCTGGCCGAGGTAACGAATGGGATCGGCTTTCGTCACAGCCAGGACGTTCACGTAATAGTTGTTCAATTGCAGACTGTAAAAACCGCCGAAGTCCGGTCCCGTTTCTTTCGACGCCAGATTCACCGGCTGGAAGTGGTCGGTATAAAGGGCGATTGCCAGATGGAAACTTCCCCGCCAGGCCAGATCAAACTCCAGGACCGACATGTCCGGGAGCTTCACATCACGGGCAATCGATGCAGCCTTCGTGGCGTAAAATGCCCCTTCGCGAAATTTCCATTCGCCGGGATCTCCGACTGCCGTGGAAACCACTTTGCCGATGGTCCATCCATCGAGCCCGGTCGGACCTTCAAAGATCGGCGTGCCCGGCGACCCCTTTGGCTGGATGAACTCGACCATCTTTCGTGGAATGATCAACCGCCCCGCGTGCCACGTCTCGATCGTCAGCGATTGAGCATCGAACGTTACCAGGTCGCCGATCAACTCGTCGCGGTTCGTCAGCCGCACGAAGCACGCGTTCGGACCGACAGCCGGCACTGTTTCGGGATCTGCAAGGCCAACTTCCAACACGTTCTCGACCTTGAACTGGATCGGTTCTGCGGCGTCAGGATTCCGCCAGCGCAGCCCCTCGCCGGGATCGAACGTTTGGAGTCTCCCGTACAACGTGTCTCCATTACGAAAACGGACCTCTTCCCTGCGTGCCATGGTGGCCGCCGATACCGGTACTGCTCCGATCGCTAACATCGGCACCATCAACAACGCGAGACAACACCATGCGATCACAGGACGTGTCCAACTCTGGTTTGCGTCATCGAATGCGGCAGTCCTCCGCGACTTTCGGACAAGAGTCGAGGCCAGGAAACCGGGAGCCGGGTAGGGCGCGGTGTCCTCACCACGCCGCGGCGTCGGAGTGGACGCGTCGGTCCCTTCGCTGTTCGCGGCAGGCTGAGGACAGCCAGCCCTACCTGCCGCTTCATGGGCAGAATCACTCCGACTCGAAATTTCCAGTGCCCTCATAGATATTGGCGTGGTCATCTTCCTACTCATCTGGTTCGGGGAGATCATTGTCGCCCGATTCACCAGCGCCGGGTGATCGCTGCCTGGAAAGGTTGAATTGAAGCTGGCGGATGGACCTGGGATTAAGAGCCAGTTTGCCAAAGGTCGAACTGGTTCCGGCAACTTCCTGCTCGCCCCAGCGGTCCAGTTGAAATGCCACAATTCCGCCACCAGCCACGTGAGCACGGACTTCCCATGGCCCCGCCTTCACTGGCAGTTCATTTGTCCGGCCGAGCACAAGCTGCGTGACGCGCTGCATCGGGATTGCGAGATCAGCCTGGGCGGTTGAGAAGGCCAGCTTGCCATCCCTGGCCGACTTGAGGGTGCCGATGACCTTGTCACGATTCGCAAGGAAGGCCATGTCACCCGCCGGTGCCGCATTGGTGGGTTTGCCCATCTCCACCCGTCCGTCCCATTCAGAGACTCGGATGTTGCTCAAGCGAATCACCGGCCCGTCCATTTGAGAAGAGAAGACAACACCACCACCTTTCCCCACGAACCCCGAAGCATCCTTCCAACGCTGCGCCAGCTGGCCATCCGCGAAAACGGCTATCGTCGAATCCTCACGGCTGCATCGAAACTCCAGCCGGACTTTGTTCCGCCGTTGCATGGTCGGAATCTCCGCGCGCCCGAGGCTCGTCACCCCCGCGCCGCTCTGCATTCGTTGGAGGCTTACCTGGCTTGGGCTGATGTAAAAAACATAGGAACTCACACTGTAATCAAAGCGGTCCACTGCCTCCGTGTAGAGCGTCAGCCCCATCGTGAATGGACTGCTCCATGAAAGATCAAACTCGATGGACGAGGAATCCGGCAGCTTGAAATCACGGCCCAACACGCCGGGCACGCTCGTGGTGAAGCTCGAATCACGGTACTGCCAGCCACGAGCTCCGCGGGACATCACCCAGCCATTCGTTCCCGTGGGCCCTTCATACTGGACCGAAAAGCCTTTCCAAAAGAACTCCACGCTGCGCAGCGATTCTCTCGGTGCCTTGAGGCTGCCGCCAAACCACGTCTCCAGCTCGATCGTCTCTTCGCCAATGCTGGCGAGGTTGCCATAAAGCTCGTCTCCGTTCCGGAATCGGAACCGGCATGTGGGTTTGACCGTCGTCGTGATCGACTTCACATCATCGAATTGAATCGAAGCAATGTTTGCTGGTCGAAAATCAATCCGCTTCGACGCTTCCGGATGTTCCCATCCCACACCCCGATCAGGATTCATTGATTGCAGCCGCCCATGCAATGCTGCCCCATCAAAAAACTCCAGGAGACCGGCAGGCCCTTCCGCGGCTCGCGTAACGGCGGGCAACATCACCGCGAGCAGGAGCCCAATCATCAATCCGGCATTTCGTGATCGCATCTCCATCTCACCTTTCATAGATCGGCAGATACCGGTAGTTGAGGGCGAGCGAGAGCAACGAAGCGGCCGTTGAGAACGTCGTTCCAAACTGGCCATCCCAGCTTCCCTCCGGATTCTGCGTGGCCGCGAGCGCCTTGATGTTCTTCCGATTCCACGACTGCCAAGCCTCGGGCGACGCGTGAAAAAACGCCTGGGCCGCGTAGTAGATGTAATACTGCGGATAGCCCGTCTCCGCCGGGGAATTCTTGAGAAACTCGAACGCCGACTTGTACTGTTTGGAATTCTTGTCCTTGGCGAGAGTGAACACCAGGCAGCCGATTGCCGTGCGCGCCCCGTTCGGAGAATGGTTGTCCGTGTAACCAAAACCACCTTCCGATGTCTGGCAGCGCAGGAAGAAGCGCAGCCCTTTTTGAATCGCCTCCTCCGGCACCGCCAGGCCCGCATTCCTTGCCGCGAACAGCGCCACCATTTGCGCCCCGCTCACGGTTGTATCCGCGTCGGTGGCTTCTGGAGAATATCGCCAGGCGCCGGAAGGATTTTTGGCCTGCGAGCTGAGGATCAGCTTCACCGCCTGCTGCAAGGCAGGACCCAGGCGCTCGTCATCCACGGCTCCATACGCCTCGGCCAGGGCAAGCGTCGCGAAGCCGTGGTTGTACATCGATCTTCCGATGTAACCGGTCTGCTTGTTGGTTTGTTTGAGTATGAAGTCCAGCCCCCGTTTGATGGGCTGGCTGTAGGGACCGAGATTCGGATCGTCGCCGTGAGCCAGCATTGAGATCACCGCCAGGCCGATCACGGCGGGCTCGCCGCCGTAGGGACCATCCGCCCACCGTCCATCCGCCGCCTGTGTCCGAAGCAGGTGCTGCAGTCCTTTGACGTAAAGGCGGTCCACCTCCGAGCCCATGAGATCGGAAGTCTCGCTGTAGATTTCCTGCCCGCCTGCCGGCAACAAAACCGCGAGCAGGAACACGGGAAACATGAACCCCACGCGAAGTTTGGTCAGCGCCATCCAAATCAAATTCATCGTGGTCACCATCTTACTCGCCCTGCGCTTCCAGCGCGTTGAAGTAGCTCTCCAGCGCCTCCCGAAATTCAGTCGGCACCTGCCCGCTGAAACCTGTTGCTTTCTGAACTGCCCGGCGCTCCGCGCCCTTTCCAGTTGCGTCGCCATCTCCGGAGCCGGGCTTTTGATCCGTGCTCCCGCCCGCCTGGCTGCCACCGCCGCTCTTGCCTTTATCCATCATGCTCATCTGCTGGTTTCCGCTTTGAGCCATCATTTGCATGAGGAACGCCACCTCTTCCATCGCGCTGCTGGAGCTTCCGCTCTGACCACCCTGTTGCTGCACCTGCTCGTTGATGATATTGATGGCGTCCGTGATCAGCTCGATCGTCTTCGTCTCCGCTGCCCGCGTTGGGACGCCGGTATCCGGCTTCGTGAGAAACGTCTCGACCGACTTCATCGAGCTGAACGAATCCAGGAAGACTTGCTGAAGCACGGCTATCGGAACGCCTTTTTGCAGCCGGAACAATTCGTGCATCGACTCGCGCTCGCGCCCGTTGAGCAAGTCCGCATTGAAGACGTAGAGAGGCGCATCCTCCTGGCGTTGATCGAGCAATCGCGTCTGTTCGCGCAGATTAACTTCCCCTTCCCTCAAACGCAGAAGTCCGAGCAATGTCTTGAGAAGTTTTTCAGCCATCGGATCCTCACCGCCCTCGCCGCTGCCTGGCGCGCTCGCGGCTTCAGCGTCCTTCCGTTTTGGCTCCAGTGCATTCGCCCAGGCATCGAACCGTTCCGACCACGAAGCCAGGTTCTGCATCGCCTCCATCCCGATGTTTTCCAGGATCAATCCCTTGACTCTCTCCAATTCCTCATTTGTCCGCGCTCCAGACATTTCCTTGTCCACTGTTCCGTACTCAGCTTTTTGCGTGCGCTCAAAGAAGCGGCTGATCTCGCCCTGCAACGTTTTGGCCTCCTGTTGCGCCGCTCCCTCATCGCCGGACATCAAGTCGTTTGCGCGTTGAATCCTCGGCGGCAGTTCCTTCGGCAGAAGCCCCACCGTCTCTCCGAGGTTCTTCTGGATGCGACCGGCCAGATCCTTCTGTCCGGAACCAAGCTTCCGCAGGCGCTGCGCGAGCGTCATGGCCTGCAAGTCGTCCATGCTCTTATTCATCTTCTTCTGCATCTGCTCCAGTTCCTGCAACGCGTCCTGCTCCTTTTCGTGGGCGTCTGCGAGATCCTGTTGCCGGGATTCAGGACTCTTCCTCGCCTTCTTCAATGAGTCCGTGGCCTGCTTCAATTCCGACTTCGCGAGCTTCTGCATCTGCTGAAGATTTTTCGACCACTCGCGCAACGTATCTTCCGGAACCAGCGGATTCCGCATCGCCTCGCGCAAAGCTTTCGATCCTTCGCGCGCCAGTTCCTCAAGGTTCGAGACGTTCTGCGCCTGGTCATCCTTGAGCGCTTCCAGGCGCTCGTTCAACTTGTCCGCCGCGAGGTCATCCTTGGGCAGATCCTTCATTTCTCGCGTGACATCGGCGATCTTTTCCTCGAGCCGTGTCACTTCTTCCAGGCGTGCCTGCAGAGCCTCCAACTGCTGCCGCACCATCTCGGCGTGGCGCTCATTCCCCAGCACGCGAATGCGGTAAACGGCGGACTCGCTCGGCTCGCGATTGGGGAAATAATCACGCGCAAACACTTTGAGCTCCACCACTGAATCCGCCGGGATCTTCATCAAACTCGGGCTGAAGCCGAAGCTTTCCGCAAATTTGCGCTCCGAAGTTGTGGCGGCTTCCGCCTTGAAACCCGTCTTGAGCGCGCTGTTGGTCTGCGCCCATTCTCCTGTCGCCACCCACGATAATCCAAGGTCACGCACGCCGAAATCATCGCGCGCCTGCGCCTTGAGATTGACGACTTCCGTTTCCAGCATCGCGATCTCCCGTGGAGATTCGATCAACTCGGGAATCGGCGGCAGATCTTTTCGGGATTCAATCGTGAGTTTCCACGGAGCCGCCACATCAAGCCCCAGGCTGTCCCGCCACGACAACTCCACCACGCCCTCCGCACTTTCCTGAGCTGTGGTGAATTTCGCTCCGTCCACACTCAACGAAACCTCGGCGGCGTCCATTCTCTTCATCCGGGCCGAAGCCAGCTCACGCGTCGCCGTCCCTGTGAACGACGCGCTCGCGCCTTCGACAATTTCAAAATTGCCCTGCTGCACCGGCTGCTGCACCGCCGGCTGCTTCAAATACGCGGGCAGCTCCACAGTGGCGGTCAGATCCTTTAACGAAGGCCGGTGTGTCGGGAGAATCTTCACGGACGCCGTCGCGTCACCCAGCTTGACGATGAGTTTATCCTCGCGGGTCTGGCCTGGCACCTCAAACTCGACGAGCGAGCCGCGCACCTCGCCCTGCAATGGTGCCTGAAAACCCACCCGTGCCGACGCGAACTTCGGACGCCAGAAGGAGCGATAACCCACTCGTGCTGAGATCAGAAACTTCTCTCCGTGAGCAACGATTTGTTCCGCCTTCAATTCGTCAATCCTGACCATTGTGTAACGGGGGATGGATCCGAAGGGAATCGCCCAGCGCGCCAGCGCATTGCCAGCCGCCTCGGGGATCACCAGGACCGCGATGATTGCCACCACCGTTACCGCCGCCGCGCCGCCAGCCAGCCGCCGCGCCAATTTCGCGTCCACGGCCTCCGCAAAGCTGTAAGGTGCCGCATCAGCCGTCACCTGTTCGATGGCCGCCCGGTACAATTCAGGGGAAAAAAAAGTCTGGTGCTGCTTCTCGCCGGCGAGTTCCACGATGCCAAGCAGCCGGTCGCCGAGCCTCCTGAACCTTCGCTGCACGATCACCGCGTAATCCCGCAAGTCGCGCCTTCGCCAAATCCATCGACCGGCCCACCGAACTGCCACCCAGCCTACCATCGCTACTCCAATTCCAAACATCGCCCCTCGCACCAAGCCAGGCGTGTCCCATAACCTGTCCGATCCGAAGACTCCAAGGTATGAGGTTACCAATGCACCCACACCGGCGGTTGTGGCCTCGACCGTCTCGATGCGCCAGAGGCGGCGTTCAAGGATGCCGAACTGGCGCTGCAACTTCTCAGGCAGTTGCACCGGCACTTCGCGCTCGCGCGGGTCAATGTCCGGGGAGGTCAACACCACAGAATACTCCACTCAAAACGCTCCGCGTGCAGCGCGTTTTCAACATCGCTGCCACTTACCTGATCTGCTCGGTGCATTGTCACGCCTCAAAGATGCCGGAAACCACCAAACAGGCAACGGGGAATCTCATGTGGTTTGGAGGCACCTTCGATGCGAACCACCTGGCTTTGGATGACAGTGCGCAATGTCAAACTGCTTTTCGACTCGCCGCGACAGCCATTGAGCCTATTTTGCTTTTTCCATGAACCCAGTCATCAGCCGCCGTCAGTTCACCAAACAAATCAGCGTCTGTGCCGCGGCGGCAACTGTCGGAGCGCCGGGCCTTGGAGCGGCTGGCAAAACTGTGCCGGTTGTGGACAGCCATCTCCACTGTTTCGCAGGGAAGAATGACTTCCGCTTTCCTTATCACCCGGCCGGCCCGTATCAACCCGAGGCGCCAGCGACACCGGAACACCTCCTGAAGTGCATGGCCGAAGGCGGTGTGGATTATGCCGTCGTGGTGCATCCGGAGCCGTATCAGGACGACCTGCGATATTTGGAGCACTGCCTGCAGGCGGGTAATGGAAAACTCAAAGGCGTTTGCCTCCTCTTCGCCGGTCGCGACGACACCCCGAAACGATTAACCGGGCTCGTTCACCGGCTGCCCAACAGAATCGTGGCCGTCCGGATTCATGCTTACACTCCCGAACGCCTTCCGGCATGGAACAAACCAGAGCAGCTTCGAAGACTGTGGCGAATCGCGGGCGACCTGGGACTGGCGGTTCAACTGCATCTTGAGCCCCGATACGCGCCGCGATTCGAGCCGTTCATCCGTGAATTTCCGCGCGTCACGACCAGCACTTCTCACTATGAGATGAGAGCGGGCAGCCGGTCTGACGGGATTGGATGTCGCCCGCGCAGCTCAAGTTCAGGACGAAAAAATAATCTTATTTTTTGCGGGACTCATTTTGTCCTTTCGGTTATGACCGATCCCGGTGCAGCCAGCGCAGCTCATCCAAGGCCGCCTCGTCGGCCCCTCAGATCTTGCTCTGATCAGGGCCTGGCTCACCGCGCATCCTTCTGGCAACCGCACCCGGCTCTCCCGTGAATTGTGTTCTCTTTGGGATTGGCGCAACCCGGCCGGACGCCTCAAAGACATGGCCGCGCGCTCTCTGCTGCTCCAACTGGAAGCTCGCGGCCAGATCAGTCTGCCGCCCCGTCGCACGGCTTCGGTCAACGGCGCGCGCAATCGCGCCCTCGCCCCAGTCCCCCACGAGCAGAGCCCCATCCAGGGCGAACTGTCCGCCTTGCGACCGTTGCAACTGCAAACGCTCCGCGAGCCGGGCGCCGATCTGGCTTTGTTCAAGTTTCTGCTCCAGCGTTACCATTATCTGGGACTGCGCAATGGTGTCGGCGAAAACCTCAAATACCTGGCGCGGGATCGTTCGGGCCGT
>SIBF01000099.1 GCA_009695275.1 Pedosphaera sp.
TCCCCTGAGCCCCTCCTGCACACTGCTCCGCAACGCGTGCCGCCCCCGCGCCCCCTTCCGGCCGCCCGACTCAAAACCGTTCCGATCACCGGGATTTCAACTCGCCACTGTTTTTTCACCAGACCCCCATTCTTCTGAGGTGTGGTGAGCGGTCATTTGTTCACGGCTGAAATTCCTGGAAACCAGTTCGGCATCCTTTGCGAGCCGCGGGTCCGGCTCGTTGCCCAGACGATTGCAGAGCATCTGGAGCGCGTCAGGAAGTCGCGCGAGATGATTCGGAACGGAAGGCCGCGATTGATGCATTCAGAATCGCACAACCGCTCGCGGCATGCTGGTCGGCTTCAGCACTTGGACCGCCTGGACCGAAGCATTGACGACGCGATTCGGCATGAGACCGAGGTAAAGCATTCCCCCAATGCAGACCAGCAGCACGGCGCGGCTGGGCCAGGAGATGGAAATGCGCTCGTTTGACCCGGAGTTTTCCGACCAGAAGATCGCGCGCACGACGCCGAGGTAATAGTAGAACGAGATGACAATGCCAACGAGGGCAACGCCAACCAGCCAGTAGCAGGCGGGCTGAATCGCTCCTCGTTCGAGCACTGATTTTAGCAGGAGAAATTTTCCAAAGAATCCCGCGAGCGGAGGAATGCCCGCGAGCGAAACCATGGACAGCGTCAACGCTGTCGCCAGCAGTGGTGAGCGCTGGTGCAAGCCAGCGAGGGCGCTCACGTCCTCACCGTCCACTCCGCGCGTCACGATGGCGATCACCATGAACGCTGCGAGGACGGTGAAGAGGTAGCCTGTGAGATAGAAGAGAACCGACGAGTTGCCAGCGGCGCTCATCGCGGTGACGCCAAGGAGAAGATAACCCGCTTGTGCGATGCTTGAATAACCCAGGAGGCGCTTGAGATTACGCTGAGGGAGGGCGCAAAGGTTGCCGTAGAGGATGGTGATTCCGGACATCACCATGAGAAGTTTGGTCCAGTCCACGGCCACCGCAGGCACCGCGATGAAGAGCACTCGGAGCAGGAGCACAATACCCGCCGCTTTCGATCCTACAGCAAGGAACGCCGTCGCTGGAGTGGGAGAACCTTGATAGACATCCGGCGCCCACATCTGGAAAGGAAAGGCGGCGATCTTGAATCCGAGTCCGGCCAGCACCATCAGGAGACCGAGGATGAAGACGGGCTTGTTCGTCATGTTGCCGGTCAGCGCCGCGATCTGCTGGAAGTTCGTGTGCCCCGTCGTTCCGAAGATGAGGGCGATTCCATAAACGGTGAATGCGGTGGAGAGCGCCCCCAGGATCAGGTACTTGACGCCGGCTTCGAGCGAGACAAGTCGGGTCCGCTGAAAGCTGTTCAGCACATAAAACGTAACGGTGATGAGTTCGAGCGATACGAACACAAGGATGAAATCGTTTGCCGAGGCGGCGAACAGCATGCCGCAAAGAGCGAAGAGAACCAGCACGGAGAACTCCGTGACTCCCGTCACGAATCGATCAGAAAATTCCACACCAATCAAAAGCACGGCGACTCCGGCGAACAGGAAGAAGCGTTTGAAATAGAGAGCCAACGGATCGAGGACATACATCGTATCGAATGCCGAGGAACCGGGGTCAGGATTCCATGCGAAGCTTCCCAGAAGGATCAGCCCTGTTCCGGCGGCGGCGGCATAACCAAGGTATCGCTTCAAGTTCCGCGGGGTCCAGAGGTCCGCCAGAAGCAAAGCCAGCGCGAGGATTGTTACCGCAATTTCCAGAATGAGGGAGGAGTTCATCAGGTGAGGTGAGCTATTTCCCAAGGCCGACCGTCACAGGCTCGATCTTCGGAGCCGCTGTTCGCGTGGCCATCTTCACGATCTCCTCGGCGTTGGGTCGAATCTTGTCGGTCAACAGCCGGGGCACGCAGCCAAAAATAATCAGACTCCCGAGCAGGATAATAAAAGGGACTTTACGCCAGAGGCCGGCGTCGGTCAGCTCAGCCCACTTCCCGGGCAAGGGACCGTGCGCTACAGCCCGAACCGCGCGCAACATATAGACCGCGCCGATTACCAGGCCACCCCAGAGCGCGAAGATCGTCGCCACCGGAAACGTTTTCCAAGCGGCGAAGAACACCATGACTTCGCCCACGAAATTGGCGAAGCCCGGAAGTCCGCAGCCGGCCATTGCTGCCATCACGAAGGCGGCTCCGATGAAGGGCATTTTCTTCATCAATCCACCCCACTCCTTCATTTCGAAGGTGCCGGTGGCTTGGAAGAGATAACCACCGAGTCCGAACGACAGAGCCGCGAGGAAGCCGTGAGCCACCATGATCACGACAGCGCCGGTCACTCCGACGAGATTCAGGCTGGCGAGGCCGAGGAAGATGAAACCCATGTGGGCCACGCTGGAATTGCCGATGAGCATGTGAAGCTGCTTTTGGCGAATCGCGACGAGTCCCACGTAGAGGATGTTCCCGAGACAGAGGATCGCGATGATGTTGAGCCAGCCATGAGCGGCGTCCGGCAACAGGGGAAAGGCGAGGCGCAACAGGCCGTAAAGTCCAAATTTCTTCAACACGCCGGCGTGGAGCATGGCTGTCGGAGTGGGCGCGGAGCCGTAGCCGAGCGGCGCCCACGTGTGGAACGGCCAGAGCGACACGAGAATTCCAAAGCCAAACAGCAAGAATGGAAAGATCAAGTTCTGCGCGTTGACGGAAAGAGGATTGGCCTGGATGTGGCGTGTAAGTTCCAGCATGTCGAAGGTCTGGGCACCAGACTGGATGTAAAGCACGATGAGGCCAACCAAAGCGAGCAGAGCGCCGATGGTCAGATAGAGCGTGATCTGAAAGGTTGCGTAGTTCTTCTCCTCGCCCCGTCCCCAGACGCCAATCATGATGAATGTCGGAATCAGCGCCAGTTCATGGAAGAAGTAGAGGAAGAAGATGTCGAGCGATGCGAATGCGCCGAGGATTCCACTGATCATGGTGAGGAGAAGGAAATAGAACTCCTTCTCGCGGGTCTTAATCTCCCATGACATGCAAGTGGCGGCGAAGGCGACAATCGCTCCCATCAGGACAAGCCCTACATTCAAACCGTCCACGCCAACGTAGTAGCTGATACCCAACGACTCGACCCACGGCACTTTTTGGACGAACTGCGGTGTCGCTATCCCGGTTTGGAATTGAACGAACATTTTCACCGCCAGCAGCATCGAGACGAGCGTGGTGAACAGCGCCACCGTGCGGATGACAAAGCGATAATTGCGCGGGGTTAGTGCCACCAGCGCAGCGCCGAGCAATGGCCAGCCGAGGATGTAAGTGAGGGGGGACATTATTCAGTTGGAGGCGGCCAACTCCGCGACCGGATCAAGAGGCATGTTGTGCAGAGAATCATTCATGGATCATTTCCCGAGTACAATCAACAGCACGAGCGCCACACCTGCGGCGAACAGGAAGGCGTATGTCTGCAAGTTACCGGTTTGCACGAGCCGCAAAGCGCGACCAGCGATGTCGGTGGTGCCGTGGGTGCCACGCACCAACAGCCCTGCCACGATCCATCGGTCCAGAAAGTCCGCGATGGAGGCGAGAAACTCCTGGGTAATTCTGATCAAGCCAGCGTAGAGCTCATCGAAGTAAAACCGGTTGCGCATTGCCCGGGCGAGAAAGCCGAGCTTCTTCGGCAGAGGATCCGACTCCGCGTTCTGATAGCACGTCAGCGCCAGTGAAAAGCCGAAAATCACCGCTCCGATTCCTGCGAGTGCGGCGGCAGGCGCGTGGTTGAACGGGGCGAAAATCTGGGAGATCCAATTGGAAGCGTGCGCTGAGGTTTCAGCGCCGAATTGTCGATTGAAGAGGCCGTCGATGCTCCAGAAACCAGCGAGAACCGTGGGAACAGCAAGGATCAAAAGTGGAAATTTCATGACGCCAGGTGACTCGTGGGCATGAGCCACAGCTTGCGAACGTGCTTTGCCAAGGAGCGCCACGAAAACCAGCCGGAACATGTAAAACGTGGTCAACACCGCGACGATCACCGCGAGGGCGAAGAGGAAGAGATTGTGGTGATAGGCGGCGGCGAGAATTTCGTCCTTGCTGAAGAAGCCGCTCAATGGCGGCACACCGGCGAGGGCGAGTGTGCCGAGGATAAATGTCCAGAATGTAACCGGCATCTTCTCCTTCAGGCCGCCCATTTTCCAGATGTCCTGCTCATGATGGAGGGCGTGGATGATCGAGCCGGCTCCGAGGAAGAGCAGCGCCTTGAAGAACGCGTGTGTGGACAGGTGATACATCGCAGCCGTCGGGCCGCCAAGACCAACAGCCATGATCATGTAGCCGAGTTGCGAAAGCGTGGAGTAAGCCAGAATGCGTTTGATGTCATCTTGCTGAACGGCGATCAACGCCGCGAGCAGCGCGGTGAAGCCGCCAATCCAGGAGATGATTTCCAGCGCCGGGGCATTAAGCATGAAGAAGACGCGGCACAGCATATAGACGCCTGCCGCCACCATCGTTGCTGCATGGATGAGCGCGGAGACGGGTGTCGGACCTTCCATCGCATCAGGCAGCCAGACGTGGAGAGGAAATTGCGCACTCTTGCCCATCGCGCCGCAGAAAACCAACAGGCCCGCCACAGTTGCCATTGCCCCCATGACCTCCGGGCTGCTGGCGAATCGTTGTTCAAGTTGTGCAAAGTTGAGCGAGCCAGCCGCAGCCCAGACCATGATGATGCCGAGCAGGAAACCGAAGTCGCCGAGGCGATTTGTGATGAACGCTTTCTTACAGGCATCCGCTGCGGAAGCCCTTTCGTACCAGAAGCCAATCAGGAGATAGCTGGACACACCGACCAGTTCCCAGAAGACGAACATCTGAAGGAAATTGTTGGCGAGGACGATGCCGAGCATGGAGAACGTGAACAGGCTCATGCTCGCGAAGAAGCGTGAGAATGACGCATCGTCATGCATATAGCCGTAGGAATACACGTGAATGATGCCTCCTACTCCCGTCACCACGAGCAACATCATCAGGCTCAATCCGTCCAGGCGCGCCCCAATGCTGACTTCCAAGTTTCCCACGGAAAGCCACTGAAAGGCAATTTCATGAAGTCCTTTATCAAGCGGAAGGCTTGCGAAGAGGGCGCAAGAGAGAACGAAGGACAACGCCACCGCTCCGATCGAGATCAGGGCGCTGACTTTCGGCTGTCGCTGGGTGAACAGCGTGATCCCGACCGCGGAGAGCAGCGGCAGAAACAAAATCAGCCATGCAAGAGTTTCAGGATTACCAAACATAAGTTCGTTCCGCCATCGTCGATCAAAGCTTCATGGTGGTCAGGTCTTCGACATGGGCCGTCTGCTTCTTGCGGTAGAGCGCAACAATCAGCGCCAGCCCCACCGCGACTTCCGCTGCCGCCACCGTGATGATGAAGAACACCATGACCTGGCCGTTAAGATTATTGTTGAAGCGCGAGAATGAAACCAGGGCGAGGTTCGCCGCGTTGAGCATCAATTCAAGCGACATGTAGATCACAAGCAGATTGCGCCGCGCAATCACGCCCAGCAGCCCGAGGTTGAAGAGCAATGCGCTCACCACCAG
This sequence comes from Pedosphaera sp., assembly GCA_009695275.1. Taxonomy (GTDB): domain Bacteria; phylum Verrucomicrobiota; class Verrucomicrobiia; order Limisphaerales; family F1-12-MAGs170; genus F1-120-MAGs170. Next base: position 5,562 of record SIBF01000099.1, read on the forward strand.
ATAATGTTCGAGTCCGACGTGCATGATCAAAATCCGAATGACGAATGACGAGTGACGAATGGCGAATGCATCCTGAAACCCGAATGTCCAAAGTTCTTAATGAAGCCAGTCCATTCCCGGCGGTCACTTCGGGCTTCGAGCCTGGGATTTCTTTCGGATTGCGACATTCGGAATTCGGATTTTACTTCAGATCCTTCTTGCTCAGGAGAATCACTCCCACCATCGCCACGAGCAGCAGCAGCGAAAGAATTTCAAACGGGAGCAGGTAGTTCTTAAAAAGAATTCTACCGAGCGCAGCCGTCCCCCCCTCGATCGTGGGAAGTTGGAGGTTCGCGTTCAACTTTGAGTCCACAAGGTAAGTCTTGAGGACAACACCGAGCACGGCCATCACCGAAATCAGACCGGTGATCAATCCAAAGAACCTGATCTTGCGGCGCTCTTCCTCTTTCAAATCGAGGAGCATGATCACAAACAGGAAGAGGACCATCACCGCGCCGGCGTAAACAAGAATCTGTACCGCCGCGAGAAAGAAGGCGTGGAGCAGCACGAAGAGCCCCGCCATCGAAACGATCGTCAGCACGAGGAACATCGCGCTCGTGACCGGGTTGCGGCTGAAGGGATTCACAACGACAAGGAAGCCGCAGAGCAGCGTCAGCGCGGCAAAGATGTAGAACAGATAGTCCTGGGCGGCCATGGTTAGAAGTTCCAAGTTCCAAGTTCCAAGTTCCAAGAAGACACCAGGTTCCAATCTTCGAAACAAGTCTGTGCTACTTCGCCAAGCTCGCGACTCACAGCTTGGAGGACGAAGCCTGTTTGGGATTTGGAACTTGGAACCTGGAATTTCATCAGCTCTTCACCGGAAATGTTTCCTGCTCCTTTGCCTGTTCCAGCTTGTGTTTCCACTTCTGGATGCCGGCATGTGTGCCGCCGAGGGAGAGGAGCTTTTCTTTGTTGTAAATCATCTCACTGCGGGTGAGCCCGGTGAGCGAATAATCCTTTTGCAGAAAGATCGCCTCCTCCGGACAGACTTCCTGGCAGAAGCCGCAGAAGATGCAGCGGAGCATGTTGATCTCGAATTCGCGCGGCATCTTCTCCGCGTTGGCGCGGTCCGCTTTGAGGCCGCTGTCGCCGGGCGGAGTGATCTTGATGGCCTTGGGCGGGCAAACGAACTCGCAGAGCTGGCAGCTCACGCACTTTGTGTCTCCGTCCTGGTCGCGCACGAGATACGGAGCGCCTCGGTAGCCCTCGGCCACCTTCCATGGTACTTCTGGATAATAGCCGTCTGAGGTCTGCTTGGCGGCATTGTCGCCGCCAAAGAGCGTTCGTCTGAAATGTTTCCAGGTGACCTTGAACCCACCGGCGATGGCCGGCAGATAAAGGCGTTCCCAGAACGTCAGCGGTTTGCGTTCAACGATCATGCGGGGACTCGTTTTGCGGACGGCTTCGTCTTCGGATGCTTGCGGCGAAACTCCGGGGAGGGGTTCCCGGCGAGCAATCCTTCAACACTCAAATCTTCATCCAACTCCGGCCAGTGAATGCCGTAACCCGCGCCGCAAGGCTCCCATTGATTGCGCTGCTTGAGAGTGCCGCGCCCCAGGCGTGGGTACCACTCGACTGGCACGCTGATGAGGCGCCCGTCGTGCAGTTCGACCGTTAACATTGCGGACGTGACTTTCACGTCCTTAACTCGCGAGTCAGGAATCAAAGTATTCATGCCATTGCCTCAAGAGTTCAGTCTGGTGTTCAAAAAGGATTTGCGAAATCCGGCGCAACTCCGTCGGGCCGTAATTCCGGTTTGACGCGATCCGAATCGGTTCCAGCCAATACTTGGCCGAAGCTCCGCCTTTGTCCACATGGACGTGCGGCGGTTCGTTCCCCTCCATGCTGTAGAAGTAGAACCGGAATCCGCTTTCTCGCAAGACGACAGGCATTTCATTTCGAGTTCAAAATCAGCAGCACCGTAGCCGTCACCAGAATGTTCGCCAGCGCCAGCGGTACAAACCGTCGCCAGCCCAAATCCATCAATTGATCATATCGGAACCGCGGCAACATCCAGCGCACCCAGATGAACAACACCATGAACACAAGCATCTTTCCGATGAAGACGCCGATATGCAACAAGCCTGCAATTACCGTACTCGCCGGCGTGGCGAGGCCCGGCAGGCTCCACCCGCCAAAAAAGAGCGTTACCATCATGCAGGATGCCGAAATCATGCTGGCGTACTCACCCATGAAAAAGAGGGCGAACTTGATCGAGCTGTACTCGGTGTTGTAGCCGGCGACCAGCTCCGTTTCAGACTCCGGCAAATCGAAGGGCAAACGGTTGGTCTCGGCAAATGCTGAGACCAGAAAGATGAAAAACGAGATCAGCGCGCATGGCCAGAGAAGATAACTCATCATGGTTTGCTGCTGCGCCATGAATGGCAGAGCGAACCACCCCTCCTGCGCCTGGCGCTCGACGATTTTGGAAAGGTTCAGGTCACCCGAGACAAGGAACACTGGTATCACCGACATGCCCATGGCAATTTCGTATGAGATCATCTGGGCAGTGGATCGAATTCCACCCAGAAAAGGATACTTCGAGTTGCTCGCGTAACCAGCCAGAACAATTCCGTAAACGCCGAGCGAGACGATGCCAAAGGTGTAGAGAATGCCCACATTCAGATCCGCGATGACCATCTTCTGGTTTCCAAGATTTGAACCGAATGGAATCACTGCAATGGTCAGAAAAGCAGGAGTCATCGTCAGAGCCGGTGCCAGCCAGAAGTAGGCTTTGCGGACATAATTCGGCGTGAAGTCTTCCTTGAGAAATGCCTTGAGCCCGTCCGCCATGGGCTGAAAAACACCCCACGACTGGAGAAATTTGCCGAGGATCGGAATCTTGAGCACGAGCGGCGGCGCGGTGCGATTCGGCCCCACACGATCCTGGATAAACGCCGAGATTTTCCGCTCTGCGAGGACCGCGTAAGCCACCATCGGCAGCAGCGCGAGAAAGATCACGCAAAGGATCTTCAGCGTGCTAAAAATGACAAAGTTCAAGTCCATCGAATTCAGATCCTCACATCCACTCCCGCATCGCCGAGCTTGCCCCACTCGATTCCCTCGAACGCGGGCACGTCCTTCGCCATCTGGTTGAACAGGCCCTCGATGCTCGAGTAGCCGTTCTTGCCGGTGAGGTTCTCGAAGAGCTCATGCAGAAATTCCCACTCGGGCCGAGCGTCGCCCTTCGGCTCGACCGCCTTCATGAACTTCTGCAGGCGGCCCTTCACGTTGACGAACGTGCCGCGCTTCTCGGCGTGCGCGCAGGCGGGCAAAAGGTAGTGCGCCTTCTTCGTCGTCTCGTTCGGCAAAATGTCACTGACGATGAGCGTCTCCAGCTTGGAGAGCACATCGGCACCGAGGCCGCACTTGGTCACGTCTTCGCCGAAGACGATGAGCGTTTTGATGCGGCCCGCGCGGATGCCATCGGCAATCGTCGCCAGGTTGATGCCCATCTCGGTGAAAGCTATGCCGGTGAGCCGCGCGCCGTTGCTGTTGGGATTCTTGTCGGCGTTGAGGAGCAGCTTGTCGCCCTCGCCCTCGCGCTCGACGGAGTCGGTGAGCGCACCCAGCTTGGTGGCAAGTTTCTTCAGCAGGTAAAGTTCCTCGGTCGTTTGCCGTGCGCTCGCCACGATGGCGACGGAACCTGGCGCGGCCTTCACGAGCTTCTCAGAGATTTCCTTGATGGCGGTTGTCCACGTGGACTTCTGCCCACTAACCAGCACGTCCTTGAGCCGGTCCTCGCGGTTGATCCACTTGTAATTCAATCGGCCCGAGTCGCACATCCACGTCGAGTTCACGGCGTCGTTCTGCCGCGGCTCGTAGCGATAAACCTTCTCCTCGCGCGCGCCGATGACGGTGTTGCAACCGGTGCCACAGCTCGTGCAAAGACTCTTGGTTTCCTTGAGGAACCACACGCGCATCTGGAACCGAAAATCCTTCGATGTGAGCGCGCCCACCGGGCAGATATCCACAGTGTTGAGCGTGTAGTTGTTGTCGAACGCGCCGGGCTTCCACGCGGCGATGGTGTTGTAGCTGCCGCGATTGACGATGCCGAGCGCGTCGTCGCCGGCGATGTCCTTCGTGAAACGGATGCAGCGAGTGCAAAGAACACAACGCTCGTCGTCGAGCACGATGCGCGGGCCGAGATCCACAGCCTTGGGCTTGTGAACCTTCGCCTCGACGAAGCTGCTCTGCGCCTGGCCGTGTTCGACGGAGTATTCCTGCAGCTTGCACTCACCCGCCTGGTCGCAGATCGGGCAATCGAGCGGGTGATTGATGAGCAGCGATTCGAGCACCGCCTCGCGCATCTGTTTCGTCGCAGGAGAACTCGGATAGATTTCCATGCCCGGCGAAATGGGCGTCGCACACGCGATGGCACCGCGCGGCGTGGTCGGTTCGTAAGGCAGCACGGACTTCGCAATTTTCGTCGAGCCGTCCTCGTTGAGCACGGGCTTGCGGTCGGGGCCCATCATCGGCGTGCCGAACTCGACGAGGCACATGCGGCAGTTGCCGGCGATGGGCAGCTTCGGGTGGTAGCAATAGTGCGGCACCTCCTTCGCGGCGAGCTGGCAGGCCTGCAGCATCGTGGTGGGCTGCAGCTTGCCCTGCCAGTCGGGCATCATCTTCGGCACCTCGATCTCGCGGCCGTCCACCTTGATCTTGATCTTCTCGACCAGTGGCGGCGTGGCGGGCGCGGGCTTCGATTCAGTTGTCGCTGGGGCAGGCATCGCAAAAAACTTGGTTCAAAGTTTCCATGACTGGCGAACTAACTTGGCAATCTCTGTGAAAAGCCCCGCCTTCGCTTCAATCATCTTCTTGTCCACGGTCAAACTGACGCGCTGGTTCTTCACGGTGTAAGGAATTCCGTCCTCGTCCAGCTTGGCGCGGATTTCGGGCATCTCGGTGTCGGTCGCACAAAACCGCAGCAAAGCTTTCCCGCTTCCGCGCTTGTGGAACCGAAAACACATGTCGTTGCCGAGATAAAACCCGATGTAGGATTTCACGTAATCCATTCCGACTCCCGGAAAGTGCGGCTGGATTATCGGTAGTAGGGCTTTCGCCGCTTCAACGGCCCACGGGGCTTTTTCCTGCCAGAAATTCACGTCCACGGAACCAGAAGATGAATCACGTCCCGTGTCTGGCTCTTCGTAGGCATTGAGAATTCGCGTGAAGTTCAAGAACCGCTTCCCATCTGCTTCCAAGACGTTCACTTGAATCGCCATGATGGGAATGGAAAGGCTGAAAAGCTGAATGACGTTGAAGAAGCGGCGGTTGATTGTTTCGGCAATCAGGACCGCTGTGTGTTGGCGTTGCGGCCAACGTTTGCGCTCTAGATCCCAATACTCAATCGCACGGATGATGTGGCTCTCATCTGTCGCGCCCAACATCACCTCAACTTCATACATCGAACCGTCTTCCGAATCTTCCAGAAGAAAATCCAGTCTGCCTCCGCTGGATTGAGCCTTCTCCCGCTTCACCAACTCCAACTCGCCAAGACCGATGATGCTCGGATTGGCGGCAATCTGTTCTTGAAGCCAATCCTCGTTGTAACCGCAGTCGCGGAGGTTCAGAGCTTTTGAGATGGAGATGGGAGCGGGCATAAGTTTTAGATTTCACCTTGATGCAAATCGGTGATTGGAAAAATCATCTCGTAATCGCCCCACATCAAATCTCCGTAATGCAGCCGGAAGCTCTTGAACTTCCGTAACTGGCGATACCGCGTCAGGTCGGGGTTGCGGGCTTTGCGCAAGAAAGGCTCGAAGTCCATGACACGCACCGTTTCATCATTAAACGTCAGGCGAATCTTGTAGCCAGAGACGTATTCCGCCTCGGTGATTTCCAGATAGCTCTTCGTTTGCGTTTTCATTTCACTTTCCGGGTGATGATTTCCGGTTTGTTGTGCTTCTTGAAGACAAAGAAATCCACCCAGCGGCGCACGATGTCATCAGCCTTGGCTCGAACGAGTGCCTGAAAGTCCTTCATCTTCGCGCCTGCGAGCGGCGGCCTGCCCTTGACGTTGGAAAAAATGATCTGAATCACCGTGCCGTCTTTCAAGATGATCTCGGCCCGGGCCTGACAACCCTGAAACTCTCCATGCACGTGAATTGGATCGTGTTCATTCGCGTAGAAGAACACGACCAATCCAAAATATTCGTAAAGCTTGGGCATGGCTCGTTCAGTGGTTTGAGCTTGCCGAAATTTTCTGCGGAACAGAAGCGTCGTGCTTCGCTTCATCCGTCGCGCCTCTGGCTTCGAAGTCCTCCCTGAACTTCTTCACGAAACTTAGGACCGGCCAAGCGGCGGCCTCGCCGAAGGCGCAGATGGTGCGGCCCTGGATGTTTTGCGCGATGTGGAGGAGGTAATCGGCGTCCGCCTTGCGGCCCTCGCCGTGGGTCATGCGATGGAGCGCCTTGCTCATCCAGAGCGCCCCTTCGCGGCAGGGCGTGCACTGGCCGCAGCTCTCGTGGGCGTAGAATTCGGAGACGTTCGCGAGGCAATCGACGATGTCGCGGCTGTCGTCCATCACGATGATCGCGCTGGAGCCGGACATCGTGCCGGCTTGCTGGAGCGAATCGAAATCGTAAGGCAGGTCGAGCAGAGGCACGTCCACAGGGGTCATCTGGCCGTCGGTGCCTTTGCGCTTGAGTTTGAAAACTTCGCCGGCCTTCAGAACTTTTGAGGACGAGCCGCCGGGGATGATCGCCTTGAGCTTGCGTCCATCACGCAAACCGCCGCCGAACGCAGGGTCGTTGATGAGTTCGCCGAGCGTCGCCTTGCCAACTTCGATTTCGTAGTAGCCGGGGCGTTTCACATCGCCCGAGAGACTGACGATGCGCGTGCCGGTGTTGTTGGGTGTGCCGAGCTTCGCGTATTCGGACGCCCCCATCGCGACGATGTGCTTCACGTGGCAGAGGGTCTCCACGTTGTTCACGATGGTCGGGCACATGTAGAGGCCAAGCACGGCGGGGAAATACGGCGGCTTGATTCGCGGATAGGCGCGCTTGCCTTCGAGCGATTCGATGAGGCCGGTTTCCTCGCCGCAGATGTAAGCGCCCGCGCCGCGGTGGACGTAAATCTCCAGGTCGTAGCCGGTCCCGAGGATGTTCTTGCCGAGAAAATTCTTCGCGCGTGCTTCTGCCAGCGCCTTGTTCAACAGCTTCGCGCCCTGCGGCATTTCGCCGCGGATGTAGATGTAGGCGAGCTTCACGTCGTTCGCCCAGCAGGAGATGATCATCCCCTCGATGAGCTGGTGCGGATCCTTGTGGATGATCTGGCGATCCTTGAACGTGCCAGGCTCGGATTCGTCGGCGTTGCAGATAAGGTAGATGGGCTTGCCACTCTTCCGATCTACGAAGCTCCATTTGAGCCCTGCGCTGAAGCCCGCGCCGCCGCGTCCGCGCAGGCCGGAATCGAGCACTTCCTTGCGCACAACTTCCTGCGGAGACTGTTTCTTGCCATCGGCCAGGTCACGCCCCGCAGTGCCCAGCGCCTTCTTGAGCTGTTCGTAGCCGCCGTGACGCAAATAGCACTCTATGTCGGATGTATAACCCGGCTGGTCTGCGTTTTTTAGAATGAGGCGGAACTCAGAAGGCATTTTTAATTACGATTTACGGTTTACGATTTGACGGACCGCCTGCCGGCTTGACTGTCAGGTCGAAATCTTTAGGTTCGCGCACGTTACGGACTGCCCGATGGTGTAACGGTAGCACAGCAGACTCTGAATCTGCTTGTCATGGTTCAAATCCATGTCGGGCAGCCAAATCTTCATTTTATCGGCATTTTTTCGATGATTTCGTCCGCCTGGACCGTTGTGACCCTAGCTTGTAATTCGTCGTTCACCAGAACTACCGGGGCATTGCCGCAGTCGGCGAGGCACTCGACAAACTCGACGGTGAACTTTCCATCCGGAGTGGTTTGCGGACCGTGCTTGTGCGAATCGAGCCCCAGCTTCCTGCAAAAGTGGTCTCGCAACTCTCCGCTGCCCGCGAGCGAGCAACTTAATGTGCGACAGACCTTGACGTGAGTCTTCCCAAGCGGCTCCTGCCGGAACATCGGGTAGAACGTAACCAGTTCGTAAATGTTGATTGGTTGAAGACCGAGCTTGAGCGCCACCCATTCGATGGCTTCGCGCGAGACGTGGCCGAAGTGCTCCTGAATCGCGTGCAACAGCATTAGCGACGCGCTTCGCTTCACGGGATAATGCGTGATCAGCTCGTCAATCTCCACTTCTATGTTTGTCGGAACGGTGAAACTCATTTCAAATTCTATCCTGACTTGCAGACTTCTGATGCAGCTTCTCCAGCCGGCCCGGAATCTCGGGCAATTCTTTCAATTCGCTCAAAGGTCATAATTCGGCCATTATCTGTTTCCACTCCAACCGTCCGCCTTGCCGAATCAAGACTGTTTCAACATCGAGCCAATCGCGCTCACGGTTCGCAAATGCCTTCATCACCACAAAATCTTCCGCCGAGCACGTCCGCAGCCGGCAGTCGCATAAGAAATCAAAACTGCTGGCCCGCTCCTTCTTTCGCTCCTCGAAAGGGAGGGCGCCTAATGCGACATCAATTCCGATTCCGTCGGCAGACTGAATTAACAGCACCTGGTTCAGCAACGCGAACTCCCGCGTGTCCGGCCGCCGGCCCGCAAAGCGTGACAGCAGCAAATCCACAACTTGCTCTTCGCCATCGAATCCAGTCAGGACCGTCATATCGACATCTTTTGTCAAACGCGGCTCGCCCCAGCGTTGAAGCACAATGCCGCCAATCAGACAGTTCTTCCACGATTCTGAATCAAGCAGCGACTGCAACTCTGCTGCCAGCCTGATGAGTCGCGTCATCGTTTGGCCCGGCGAAAACAGCGTTGCTGTTCAATCAAGCCCGATGTTGCTCTCGTCGGAAAATCTCGGACCGCCCCCTCGAACAACCCGTCAAAAGCCGGGATCGAGCTCGCCGTGTCCGCTTCGCGAATTTCGTCACGCCGCATTCGCTCAAGCTCCGGTCCCGCGCGCCTACAGGCATCGCCGCACTTCTGTGCCAGGGTTTTTTCCTCGGCGGTCATTTCCGGGAAGATTTTCATCGGTCACATTCTCCCATCACAAAATCAATCGAGCCAAGGATGGTCACGGTATCGCTGATCATGTGGCCGGGAAGAATGGCTGGCAGGATGCTCAGGTTCACGAACGATGGGCTTCGAATCTTCATCCGGTAAGGCGTGCCACCGCCGCGGCTGTTGATGTAGAAGCCAAGTTCGCCCTTCGGATTTTCATGGCCAAAGTAAATCTCGCCCGCAGGCGCATTGATGCCTTGTGTCACTAACATGAACTGGTGGATCAACTCTTCCATGCTGGTGAGCACCTTGTCTTTCGAAGGCAGAACCACTTTGCCATCGGCGACGTTGACCGGCTCCCTGGACTTGTTGTCGAAGCCACCAGGCAGTCTGTCAAGGCACTGATGGATGATGCGGATGCTCTGGCGAGATTCCTCCATGCGAACAAGGTAACGATCGTAGCAATCCCCTATGGAGCCGAGCGGAACTTCGAACTCAAGGTCCTTGTAGCAGAGGTACGGATTCGACTTCCGCAGGTCGTAATTGACGCCGCTCGCGCGCAGGTTCGGACCGCTCAAGCCGTAATCAATCGCCATCTCCTTCGAGATCACTCCCACATCCCTGGTCCGATCCACCCAGATGCGATTTCGAGTCAGCAGCTTGTCCACTTCATCGATGGCATTGACCACTTCGTTGCAGAATTTCCGGACCGCCTCGCACCAGCCTGGCGGTGTATCACGCGAGACGCCGCCGATACGCGTGTAGCTCGTCGTGAACCGGGCTCCCGTGAGTGATTCGGCGAGATTGTAGATCTTTTCGCGCTCCGTGAAAGTGTGCATGAACACCGTCAACGCCCCAACATCCATCGCGAAGCAGCCCACTCCCAGAAGATGCGCCGAGATGCGGGCCAGCTCGCAACAAATCACACGAAGGTACTGGCAGCGAGGAGGGAGAGTCCGGTCTATCCCCAGCAGTTTCTCAACTGCGAGCGCGTAAGCGACGTTGTTTGCCAGGGGCGCAAGGTAATCGAGTCGATCCGTGTAAGGGATGAACTGCGTCCACGTCATGTTTTCCGCAATCTTTTCATCACCGCGATGCAAGTAGCCGATATCAGGGGTCGCCTTGGTGATTATCTCGCCATCGAGTTCGAGGATGATCCGCAACACGCCGTGAGTGGCAGGGTGCGAAGGCCCCATGTTGAGGACCATCTTGTCGCCATGAACATCATCAAGATCCTCGCCGGCAGCAACCGCGGCGTTGGCGTTGGACCGCCGTGCTTCCACAGTTTCCGCGGCGTTCGCGGCAGCTCCCTTAAATTGAATGTCCTGAGTGGTGGTCATGCGTTAGATTTCCGTCGTTCGCACTCGCGGTTCCCGCGCAACTGAATCCTTGCCACCCGCCGCTGTCACGAAAGGCCCGCCTTCGAGAGGCGCTGGTTTCGTGAATGCCACATCAGGGAGTTCAGTGGGCTTGCCTGCCAGTGGAAAATCCTTTCTGAGAGGGAAATAAGGGTAACCATCCCACATCAGGATTCGCCGCAGATCTGGATGCCCTCGGAAGCGAATTCCCATCATGTCGTAAATCTCGCGCTCATGCCAGTCGGCGGTCTTCCAGATGTTGGTGACGGTCGGAAGCTCCGACTTCTCCTCGCCGACGGAAGTCTTGAGCCGGAGGTGACATCCATGGATCAGGCTTGCGAGTTCATACACCACGGTCCAGCGCGGATCGTCGCCGTAGTTGTCCACGCTGCTGATGTCCACGAGGTAATCGAAACCCAGAGTCTTTTTGGCAAAGCCGCACACTTCCGAGATTTGCTCCGCGTCCGCAAGAGCCACTGTCAGTTCGCCTCGAAATTCCGATGGATTGGAAACCAGGTTTAGGAACTGGGCTTGGAGCCGTTGAGCTGATTCGAGCGATGTCATTTCAAAACAGGCACCTTGCTCGTCGGTTATGATTTCTTCAAAAATGGAGCGGCAATGGCCAGGTCCGCAAAGACCGGCTCCGTCTCGACCTTCTTCTGCATCTTGATGAGCGCATCGAGAAGAGCTTCCGGCCTCGGAGGGCAGCCCGCCACATAGACGTCCACAGGCACGATGTTATCAACACCTTGGAGAACGGAATAGCTCCGGTACATTCCGCCGGTTGAAGCGCACGCGCCCATGGCGATCACCCATTTCGGCTCGGCCATCTGGTCGTAAATCCGACGGACGGCCATCGCCATCTTGTAAGTGACGGTACCGGCGACAATCATCAGGTCTGATTGGCGGGGGCTGAATCGCATCACTTCAGATCCAAACCGCGCGATGTCAAAGCGGCTGGCCCCGGCGGCCATGAGTTCGATGGCGCAGCAGGCAAGGCCCATCGGCATTGGCCAAAGCGAGTTCTTTCGGAACCAGTTCAATGCGGAGTCGAGCTTGGTGACGACCACCTCGCCTTCGATCTTAGAATTGTAGCCGATCTCGGTGTTTTGTTGCATGAGCCGCGCCCCGGCGGAAGCCAGGGCAGGGCTAACTAATCATGGTGAAAATGGAGTGGCAAGTGATTTGTGAATTTTTTCACAAAGTTGCTTTAACCCACATGCAAGCTGCTTCGACAGCACTGGGAAAGCGCTGGCTTGGCGGGCTGCCTGGACCTACCCGTCGAGTCAGGACGATCAAGCCAGCGCTGACCGGATACGCTGCGCCAATTGATTGTCCGGATCGCCAGAGCCTTTCAGATAAAACGTGCTTGCGGCCAGAAACCGGTCCCGCCACGGCGGCGTCATGAAATGGCAATCCTCGAGGATTGCCGAACTGAATTTGTAATCGTGCGAATCGCGGCCTTTGAGGAAAATCAAACGGCGCGCAGCATCAGCGAATGGTTTCGGATCCGGGTTGCTTTGCAGGTGTTGGAGGAGTTTCCGGGACGCTCGCAAACGGTCCTTGCTCACATCGGCGAAGATGTCCGCGATCGCATCCGGCTTCTCCTTGTCGATTGGAGCTGGCTCCATGGAATCAATCCGCATGCCCTTGTCCGGATTATTTCCACGAAACAGCGGCAGGAAAGCGGCATTTTGAAGAACCAAGAGCTTGCGCGTCTCTTCGTCGCGGCATCTCTGAAAGCAATAATGCATGGCATTGGTGAAGGTGCTGGCATGAAGCGACAGAATGCCTGGAAAGCGCATCAACAATTCGCCCGCTCCACAAAAGAATGCGTCGTAGAGCGATTGCGCGGCAACGCCCCGATTGAGCAGCTCAACCGCCTTCGTGCTGGCCTCGACTGGAGAACCCCTTCGGATGACCTGTAGCATTTCCCGGGTGGCATCGCCGCTCGGTTTCCCGTCAAGCCAGCCGGAACCCAGGTCTTTCACAAGTTCCAGATTTCGGCGAAATGGTCGATCCGCAGCCAGGTCCGACTTGGCAGGGTTAGACTTCTCTCCATCGCGATCCAGCAGGGCGTACACGAGCGACCGGAGCACAGGCTCGGCGTGCTGCCAGCCAACCGCCTCCAAGGTGCGGAAGCTGTTGGCCACGTATATCGCCTTGTGGCCGATCTCCCGAAAATCACGCATGCCGTAACGGGAGAGGATTTCAAATATCTCGTGCGCTCCGGCGGTTCTACACAGCCCCACGATCGCCACATCTGCAGCGGCTTCATCCCAATTGTCCATCGCATTGATCAATGCTCGTTTGGCCAGGTGACTTGCGGGCACGGCGGACTCATCGACTGCACCCATCGCCCAGTCACCCTCCTCGACGTCACGCGCCTGGGAGCTTTTGAACTGGTCGATCGCCCAGAATATCGGCAGCCAGCGATCCGTGTCCGGCGACGAGAGACTTGCGAGGTGAGCAGAATTGACAACGAGCACCGCGTGGAATTTGAACCCAACAGGCCGGGGCTGAATGTTCCGCACGCCAGCCAACAGGATTGCCGCAAGGATCTCGCGATAGGTCGTGCCTTGCTTCACGCGGGCAGCGAACTCATCAAGCACCCGTTCGCGAGGCGTTTCCTCCAGGAGTCGGACCAGCGATTCAACTTCGGGATGAAGTTTGACCAGTTGGGCTGGCAGTCTGGCTTCCGCAGCCGAGACGCGCGGCAATTTGCCAAGGAACTCAAAATCACCGAGGCCGGCCAGCGCAGCGGCAGCGGCCGTGCTCTTCAAGAAAGATCGACGTTTCATGGTTGGCTCCTGGAAGGGAGGGTTGATCGCCATCGACCCTTACACCAAAACAGGCCGCTGTCGAGCCTTTGGGTTTGGGGCTTGGTCATTGGGCAGGGCTGTTCTAAAGTCACGGGATGGGTCCGGCTGCCAGGCGGATGACGTGGTTGAGGCGGCGGCTCATCTTGTCACGGAATGTCGGAAAGGTTCGATCCCTACTGCGAGGCTGGCCGCGCGCCCAGGCGCGATACTCCCCTTGCAC
>SIBF01000100.1 GCA_009695275.1 Pedosphaera sp.
CAATGAGCAGGCTTCGTCGTTCGGGAAAAGTCGCTGGAAATCTGGAAGGGAGTGCGGGAACGGAAGATCGTCGCGTTGATGAATGTCCATGAACATGGTTCAGGCATCATACCCTCGATCATTGAGGGTAACAACCGGATAGGCATGCTACAATGCTTAGCGCTCGATTTGAAAGCCGCCGAACAATTCCAAAAGGAAACCGTCGTTTACAAACGTGCCGGTTCTCTCGACATCAAGGCTGATGTTTATTATTACGCCGACACCAAGATGCGGCCCGTAATTGTCTCGCTTCACGGCGGTGCGTTGATCATGGGTCATCGCGAGAGCGTCAGCGGCCCGGTGAAAAACTTTGCCCTCACCAACGGCTACCTGCTCGTGTCGTTCGACTACCGTCTCGCACCGGAAACGAAGCTTCCAGCAATCATCGAGGATATTGAGGACGCGTTCAGATGGTTACGCCAGGAAGGATCAAAGCGATTTCACATGGACCCGGATCGAATCGCGGTGACGGGCGGTTCGGCGGGAGGCTATCTCACGTTGGCAACCGGACACAGGATCCAGCCGCGTCCACGAGTGCTTTTGGCATACTTTGGCTATGGCGATCTGATCGGCGACTGGTATGCGACGCCCAGCCCGCATCCACGCCACAATCAGCGGAAGATCACAGAGGAAGAAGCGCGCAATCAGGTCAGCGGCCCGGCGGTGGCTGATGCTCGCGACCGAAAGGGCGACGGCGGTGTTTTTTACAATTTCTGCCGCCAGACCGGCCGGTGGCCGAAGGAGGTTTCCGGATGGGATCCGCGGATCGAATCGGAGAAGTTCTTTCCTTTTATGCCCGTGAAAAATGTTACGCCGACCTATCCACCCACCGTGTTGATCCACGGCACGGCGGACACCGATGTGCCCTTTGAACAATCGCAACTGATGGCGCAGGAATTTCAGAAGCACGACGTGGCCTTCCAGTTTCATTCGATCGCCAAAGCCGAGCATGGCCTTTCCGGTGGCGACCGAGGAGAGATCGAGGAAGCCCAGCGCAAGGCGTTTGAGTTCGTGAAATTCCATCTCGAACGACCATGACCCGAAGAAGAACGGCGAAGCGCGTGTAAGAGATGAGTACGGATTGACGGTTGCTTCTACGAAGTTCGACTCAGGCTCAATGACGGACACCTACAAGCCGAGTTTCCGCCGTCCTTCTTCGGTCAGGCGGTTCGAGTTCCAGGCTGGTTCCCAGGTTTGCTCGACAACCACGTGGCGCACTCCGGGGACTTTCAGCAGGACATCACGGACGGGTGAGTAGTTGCCGCCGCTTCCGTAGGAGAAGAAGCCGAGACGCGGACGCCCACGATTCGGCATGGCCATGATCACGTGAACTACATCGCCGCGAACTCGAAGGTCGTAAACAAGGCCGAGGTCAACGACGCTTGGTCGCGCTTCGTAAAGTTGCTCGTCACGGCAAGCGCCCAGCGCCTCCCACAACGCTTTCTTGGAAATGGGGCTGTCCCCGGCTTCACCAGCGCGGGCGAGTCTTCCGGAAGAGGGAGCGGCGGTGGTTGTGGCGGGCAATGAATCCGCGCGGGGCACCAATGGATTCAACATGCGGCGGCGGATTCCTTCCACCATCGAGGGGCCGCCGTTTTCTGGAAAGGGCATGGTCAGGTAAGCGTTCTTTTGCCTGAGAACAGCCCCCGCGCGCAATGTGGCTCCCTGATACAACGCGCGACTCCACAATTGGCCATGCCATTTGTAGTGCAGCGTTGGAGCACCGGTGTGCTTCAACGGCGGCGCGTTCTCAGCCGTGTGTTCGAGGAAGAGTCCCATGAACGCATCGCGCGTCTTGCGATGATAGAACCCGACGCCCTGCAAATCCTCCGCCTGGCTCGGTTCGACCGGGCCGATGCGCAATTTACCCTCGGAACTCATCCAAAGAATATCGGTGAAAGACATGCCGGAAAAAACCCATTCGTCATCGCGCAAATAGCCGATCTCGATGTCCTGAATCACCTGCATGGTGCCGGTTTTGATGAACCAGGGCGTGCCGGCGTAGAAGCGGTATTCGACGAAGATATTCATGCGCGCCGGAGTGAACACCGGATGAATCGGCGAATACGGAAAACCCCAGCGTCGCACCGTCAGGGAGAGCGGGCCGCGAATCACTTCGTAATCGGGGCTGGCCGGCCAGTTGGTGATCCGCAGTTTCTGAAAATTGCCAGCGGTCACGTAGTCGTGCGCCCAATCAATGCCGGCCGGCTCACCGTGCCCTTCGCCGCCCGCAAAAAGTTCCTGGCCATGCTCGCGTTTATAGGCCAGGCGCTCCAGTTGTCCCATCTGCTTCGAGAGCGATGCGCGGAAGAATTCATTTTCGATATCCAGCCCGAATCCTTCCCCAGTCACTTTCAAGTCGGTGGGGTAATCAGGCAACTCCGCATCTGGATTGCCGTAAAAAACCAGCCAGTGGCATTGTTGACGAGGTGGTGAATCGACGAACAAGGTCAGGCGGGCATGTCGTTCGTTTCCACGGCGAATCTCCTCGGTTACCTGGCTGCGAACTTCGCGCAGCGTGCCACCTTCCATGCGCGCCACCCGCACTTCCCGCGCAAGCGATGCCGTCTGGTCCGCACGAAATGAGGCCACCAATTCCACCGGTTCACCAGAACGCGCTTCACCGGCCGTCTCCTCGAGCGCCAATACTTTTGCGTATGCCCAGCCACGCGCCCAATCGCGCCAGGCGGCAGGCAGCGTGGACACGGGCACAAACGACTCCGCGCCGAGCACGGGTGTGCCGATCGAGGCTTCCTGCTGCTCTTCAAACTGCAAGGTCTGCCGGATCGATTCGGCCAGGGCGCGGGCGAGGCGGAAATCGTGTTTCTGATGAGCAGCCTCCAACTGTCGCAGCTTTTGTTCAACCGAATCGGTGCGATCAGAGTAGAGAATTTCTTTCAGGTTCCGGGGCGCGGAGGCGGATCGGGGAACTTCAGCCGCCAGGAGAACCTGATTTTGAACAAGGCCCAGGAGTATCGCCACCCAGAGAGTGGTTTTATGACGCGAGATTTTCATGATTTTGATTTCCATTGGCAGAAGTGGAACACGGCAGGCGACCCCGCCCACAACCCGGCCTCGGCCCTCCGAGCACCAGCCATCGTCCGTGCGGCAGCGTCGAGCATTACCAATAGCCGAAAATCGCGACGCCACCGTTCCACACGGAGTGCGGCTGCATCGCCGTGATTTTGTGCCACCGCACCGAGCCGTCCAGATGGCCCACATTGCCACCTTCACCTCCGATGTCCACGGGACGGATCGAGGGGCGTGATTTCGTGCGGGCATTAACCTTGCCGGAGCGCGCATGCACGGCTGTGGAACCCGTGTCCCAGGTTGCGAGTGTCATGTCCTCATTAATATCGGCGGCGAGAACGAGATCGGGTTCCGTTGCATCGTGAGTGGTGAGCGGCGAATGCCAGCGCGTTGCCTTGCCGCTCTTGATCTGGGCTTCCGGATTCACCTGCTTCAATGCGTCCGCAGGCAGGCCCGCGAGGTTGTAGTAACCGATGATCCAGCCGACACCCGGCTCGTGCCAGGGGACGGCTGTCATCGAGTATGGCGGCAAGGAATAGACCCCCCGGCGGACGTTCGGGCAGGGCGAGAGTTCTTTGGACAGGACCGTCTCGAGGTTTGTCTTCAGATCGCTCGGGATGTAGGAGGCGTGGTAATCTTTCGAATCACGCAGCGCGCTGGTGAATTTTTCCTGATTGTCCATCGCGAGCAGAATTTGCCCGAGCGTGAACTGGTGAAGATTGCTGGCGCAGACGGCGCGGCGCGCACGCTCTTTCGCCTTTGCCAGCGCGGGCAAAAGCATGCCAGCAAGGATGGCGATGATCGCGATGACGACAAGGAGTTCGATCAAAGTGAATGCCGCGCGAACGTTGCGTCTGACCTCCGAACGGAGTGGTGCCTCAGCGGGAAACATGACGGAAGACTGGCATCGACTCTCCGCAAGCTGAAGCAAAAACTTTCATTGGTTGCGCTCTTCCTCCCGGCCCTTGATGCGGTTCCGCGCGGCAAGGCCGGTGGAGTCTCCCACGTCACCAGGCGTTCCAGTAGGTGCCACTGGTGTAGGCCCAATGATTGGTCATGCGGTTGATGTTGCGCCATTGAACAGATCCATCCACGAGCAGAACGTTGCCGCCTGCCGCGCCGGCATCTCTTGAAGTGGTCTTCTTCGTGATCGACATGAAGACATTGCGCGAGTTCTTGATGGATCCGCCGTGTCCGTGTGGAGCGATGACCCATCCGTTACCGCCGGATGGTTCGGCCCAGGCGTTCAGGTCGCAGGCGAGAACAAGAGAGGGATCATCCGTCAGGCGTTGCGGAGAAATCCACGGATTGGGTTCTCCCGCCCACGGCTTCTTGTGTCCGCCGTTGTAGCTGTAGCCAATGACGTAGCCGTAGGGTGCTTGATAATACTGAAATGTCCCCGCCAGGCTGGGACAGGTGCTCATGTTCGTGGCACTGTACTGACGAATGGCGTTGAACGTATTCGTGCTGATCCAGATCGTGTGCGAATCGCCGTTGTCGCGATAGCCTTGGGGAAAGCGGTCGTTGTTATCATTGGCGTACATGTGCAATGCGAGGCCCAATTGGCGCAGTCCACTCTGGCAAAGAGCACGCCTGGCCTTTTCCTTGGCCTTCGAGAGTGAGGGCAGGAGCATGCCGGCGAGGATGGCAATGATCGCGATGACGACAAGGAGTTCGATCAATGTGAATGCGGCGCCAATACTTCGTCCTGCTTCCGAACGAGGTGATGTTTCAGCGGGGAACATGCCCGAACACTGGCATCGTTTCGAACCGTGTTGAAGCAAAAAGATCCGACATCTGGCGAGTCAGAAAGAGGTCCGGAAGTTCTGGCAGCAGCAGGAAACGTCAGTTTGACCACGGACGCCAGTCCCGCACCCGGTGAAAAAGAGACCATTGAGCTTGCCTATGAAATTTCGCGCGCGAGTGGGAGGCTGTGGTTATAGCTGCCATTGGTTCGTCACACCGTGCAGGTCCATTTCGAATTCAATATCGATGACAGGCGGGCGGGAATAGCGCCAGCAGACTCCCTGGCGTTGCGCGGCTGGGAGACGTTTCAGCAGCACGGTTTCCATCAACGGATACAGCGAGTGAATCGAATACGCATTGACGGTGGTGACTTCATTCCACCCAGCGCCGAGACCGCGCAAGCGCTCCGTCATCACATCACACACGTATTGCGCTTTCTCCGTGATGGCCTCGGGTGAAATCTCGCCCCGGCGCAGGATACCGTCATTGATCAGGGTTCCCTCAACCAACTCGCCCGCGCCCGCGACGATGAATGTTTGCCGTGATGACACCGGATTCGGACGCACGAAGGAGAAAGCATGGAGGACAGGCTCAGGGGAAACGGCCATGAGGGGACAGACGTTGGTTCGCGCGATCGGGTTGGCCCCATCCACGAACACTCCCCATTCCTCGAGCACCGCGCAGTAGCCACGATTGAATTCGATGAACCCCTCCATTATGAATGGTTGTGGTGACCTCAGCTCCATCGCGCAGAGATGCGCGCGCTTGAGGCTCTGATCCCGAAGAAAATGATCCACCCGTTCAAAGCCACGTCGCCAGGAATCGGGAGTCTTCAAGGTGACATGAATGATCTCATGGCCGGGATCGGCAATGACGCCGCAGGAATACGGAGCGATGCCGGGCAGGAATCGGTAATGGCCTGTGGGATGGGAAACAAGACGAGTCATGGAGTTGTTCAGATGCCGTTCGACGATCGCACTCTCCTATCGTCCGCCATACTCGATACCCTTTGGCTCGGGACGGTCCTCCGTGATGATCTTCCAGCTCGCACCCAGCTCTCGCATCCGGCGGAAGTCGCGCGGCTTGTAGGCGAACAGCAATTGCGGCGTCTCCTGCACAGTGCCGCCTTTGACACGTGAATCCATCGCTGCATCAAGAATGCCCGTGGTCATCAAGGTTCGTTCGACGGGATAGGGCGGGCGGCGTTCGCGGAAGTGGGTTTGAATCGCGTGCGACAGAGCTTTGAAGAGGTTCCGATTCTGCCACGGGCCGACGTAAAAACTCGTCGCTCGCGGTGCCGTTTCACCCGCCAACCGGCAGGAGAAATGCCAGCGAATCCCCGTGATGCCCGCGCCTAGCATGGTTCCGCGAGTGCCATCGCGATAACTCACCAGGATGCCATGCGAAACAAATGGCCGATCACCCCCCGCTTTCGCCATCGGCCGCATCAGTTCCTGCGCCGGCGGTAGGCCCTGTATCGGTTGTGCAGCGAGCGCCGCGGCGGCAAGTTCCGGCGACCAGCGACCTTCCCTCGCCGCCTGCCAAAGCGCTTCGCCTTCGAGGAACTGCACCCTGGCCACTCCCGTTTCTCCCCCGAGCCGGCCTTCGACCATCGACTGGAGCACTTCGAGTCCGTGAATGTCATAGGACTCGACTCCGCCACCGTGAATTGAAACGGCCTCTTCGATTCGAGCCCGTGACGGCAATTCCAAAGAGGGCGTTCGTTCCGCCAGCGGCACGGAGCTGCCGGCCATGAATGGAATCTTCATCTGCCGTGCAGTGTCGTACATTTCCCTGGCCCAATCCCAGCGATACGACAAATGTTTATCACTGAAGACGGGCACCACACGGTTGCTCTTGCGGAACACGGCCACGATCTCATCGAAGAACCGCTTGCGCGGATATTCCATCTGACCCTTGGCGTTGACGGGATACTTGCCATGTTCGCCAATCGAGAGCACTGCATCCACGGCCAGCCGATCGCCGCCGCAGCACAGCGCCCCGGCAATCGTCTTGTAGATGGGGATGTGATACTTCACTGAAATCTCCCGGGAGAGCTCGTTGGCGGGAGTCTGATCCACATACAAGCTGACCACATCCATGTCCGGCGAGGTTAGCTGACCATTGAAAAGGTAAGGTTCGAGGAAGTTTTCCAGGATGACATGCGCATGGCTGCGGTAGGAATACTCTGAAGTGATGGCCGCCACGCGCAGCCGCTTTCTCCCAGCCGCTAGTGCCTGTGGACTGAGAAACGTCAGCGGAGATGAGGTCAGCGCGACAAGTCCGGTCGAAGCGCTTGTGAGGAAGCGCCGACGAGAAAGAAGAAAGTGATCGGAACTGGGCGTCATGGTCGGAAAACTTATACAGGTAATGTGGACTCTTGTCGAAATGTCATTCGCCAAATTGAGAAATTCCCGCTCAGTCAATCCCGACATCCGCAACATGCGCCGCCAGATGGGCAATTCCTCCAGCGGTTTCGAGTCTTGATTCTATTCCAGTCGAAAGACGGGCGAGCACCCGAGCAACTGAGTCGGCCCGGAAGGTTCAATCTCGCAATCCTAGGCACCGAGGCACATCTGCTTCCTGACTGAACAGCAGAGTCGGCTCACGGTTTGGTCGAGCCGAAGTATTCGTGAAACACAGTGGCCAACTGTTCGCCGTACGTCTGCCAGTGCCTGGCGGATGGATAGTCCTTCAAGCCGGCAATCCAGTTGCAGTTGAATTCGTGGACGACCGCATCGATGCCGTAACGCATCAGCCAGCCCTCGCCCAGTGTGCCTGAATTCCGAAACGACGCCTTCGTGCTTTCTTCGGTGAACCACGTATGTCTGCGGAGCAATTCCTCCAGCGTCGCCATCCTGTCCAGATGGCGCCGCAGCGCCGGCACGGGTGGACGGCTGACGTGCAAATTTCCCGCGCCGTCGTTGTGTAATTCCAGCGCGAGCTGCGGTGCCTGACCCGACTTCATCATGCCCTCCAGCCATTGCTCAAGCGCATGGTTCTCCGGTGCCAGCTGGGGATCCGCCGGCTTGTCCCAGTTGCGGTTCAAATCCTTGCCCTTGAGATTAAATCGCGTGCGCCCCAATGCCACGCCGTCCTTGTTTGCCATCGGTAGGATATACACGCAGTACCGCTCCAGCCACCTTCCGGCATCAGCATCGCCTCTGAGCAACCTGTGAACAAGGCCTTCCACCACCCAGTTGCCGCCGGGCTCCCAGGCGTGAGCCCGAGCGCGAAGGAATACGCGAAACGGAGCCTGCGGATTTCCCACGCGGATGATTTCCAGTTCGCGTCCCTGAACGGTCCTGCCGATGGCCGTGATTGCGACGAGCTGATTCGGGCGGATGGCGGCCAGGAACTGTTCGAGGTCGGACAGCCGGTAGGGTTCGACACGCGCGACGTAGAGCCGCGGGCCGGGCATCTTGATCTGAAGCCGGACGCGGTTCTCCGGCAGGCTCTCCAATGGAAGCGGTTTCCACACGTGACCGTCCTCCGAGATGACGACGATCTTCAACTCACGCGCAACCGAACCGCTGACGCCGTTCCATACATTGTCGAGATTCAGGAATTCCAGCGTCAAGCTGGAGCCTGTCTTTGCGTGGAGTTGAAAGTGGATATGGCCGGCGGCGCGGTTCGGTGAGGAACGCTCATGATCATAGAGCAGGTGGACGAGGACAGTTCCATCCGGGGCGAAATCATACCAGAGCGGCGAAGCATTCTCGAAGCTGGTATCAATAAACTCCAGCGGATGATTGGTGGAAATGACGAGTGACGGTGCCGGCTCGGCTGCGAAGACTGCCAGTGTGGCCAACGCATTGAACAGGGCTACTACGATGGATCGGGTCATGACACCGCGATGATGCACTGAGAAGCCTCTGTCTCCAATCCTGTTTATTCTGGGCGTCTTAAACGCATGTCAGGCGCGCTCACACGAATGAATGGGTCGCATCCGCGTTGCCTCTGGGGAAGCTTGGCTGACGAAAACACTCGCGGATCCATTGTGAGCTTGCCCACAAAATCAAGCAGAGCCAGATTCCAGCCATGTCACCGTCAGAACTGAACCCATCCGCCATTCTCCAAACTGCTTTTTCGTTCTGGTCGTCGAAAGTACTGCTCACCGCCGTGGAGTTCGGCGTGTTCACCAAGGTCGCCAATCGCAGGCTCACGGGAGCAGAGCTCGGTGCAGAATTGAAATTGCACCCACGAGCCATCGCGGACTTTTTTGACGCGCTCGTTGCCATGAAGTTTCTCGAGCGTGAGGGAGACGGCCCGCAGTCACATTATTTCAACACGCCAGAAGGCGCGCTGTTCCTCGACGAGAACAGCCCACGCTACGTCGGCGGCATCCTTGTCATGCTCAACGCGCGGCTCTTCAAGTTCTGGCACGACCTGCCCGAAGCGCTCCGTACGGGCAAACCGCAAAACGAGATCAAGCACGGACAGAAGGGCATGTTCGAGGAGCTTTACGAGGAACTGCCAAGGCTGGAACAATTCATGGGGGCGATGACCGGTCTTTCGCGAATGAATTTCGAAGCCTTCGCCGACAAGTTTGATTTCTCCAAATACAATTCCCTCTGCGACATCGGCGGCGCGACCGGCCTGCTTTGCATCGAGGTGGCGAAAAGACATCCGCATCTCAAATGCACCAGCTTTGATCTGCCACCAGTCGAACCCATCGCGAAGAAGCACATCGCCGCCGCAGGCTTGAGCAGCCGTGTGGGCACGGCCTCTGGTGATTTCTTCAAAGCCCCGTTGCCCAAAGCCGACATCCTCACGATGGGAATGATTCTGCACGACTGGAATCTGGAAAAAAAGACGCAACTCATCCGCGCGGCCTATGACGCGTTGCCGCCCGGCGGCGCGCTGGTGGCCATTGAAGCGCTCATTGACGACGCGCGGCGCGAGAATGTCCAGGGCCTGCTCATGTCGCTGAACATGCTCATTGAGTTCGGTGACGCCTTTGATTATTCCGGCGCAGACTTCCGCAAATGGTGCGGCGAAGTCGGATTCAAACGTTTTGAAGTCATCCACCTCACCGGTCCGTCCAGTGCAGCGGTAGCTTACAAGTGACGAATAAGGAATCCACGCCCAAAGGGAGTGGTATTAAAAAGTGGCCTCTAAAAGAGGCCGAAGGTACCCAACACCAGCTACGGCGGGCTGCAAGGCACCACCGGGCCGAAGAACATCGAGGCCCTGCGCGCGAATATCCCGGAGTTGATCGAGGTCGCGAAGGAAGTTCGGCACCGCGAGATCATCGGACTCGCCGCCTACAAGCCGCTCAACAGCCATCCCGAAAATGAAAAGCGCGTGTTTGATTTCGTTGGGATGCTCGGCCTGCCGCTCGTGCCCTGCCACGAGTTTCCGGCGAAGGCGCCCGCGGCATTTTTTTCTCCGTTCACGCGCTGAAGGATCCGGAGTTTACGACGAAGCTCGCGGAATTCATGCGCGCCGGAAAACCGGTCCTGCTGACCGACGGTCTGGCGCAGCAGTTGACCAACAAGGTGCATTTGGAAGCACCGAATGTTCACATCCTGCCCGTGAAGGGCGACCCGAAGTCGCTGCTCCAGCTTGCGCAAAGGGAACTCGACGAATTGCGCGCGCCATTGCTGCGCCCCTTCCAGGCCATTTTCAAAGCGCCGAACCAGGTCGCTCTATATCTGTTCCGCGACGGCAGTTGGGTGGTGGAGAACTTCACCGATGAAACGGCGTCGGTGGAACTGGATGGCCAGCTCTTGAAAGTGGGGACGCGCGGCTCGGTGCATCGTTGGAAGCAGCCTCATTTTCAACTCATCCTCCCTCAAGTGGAAATTTGTCATTGCCGCGTGGCAGGCTTGTGTGGATATTGTGCCCCTCCAGGGTCGGAGCGTAGCTCAGCCTGGCTAGAGCGCGTGGTTTGGGTCCACGAAGTCGCAGGTTCGAATCCTGTCGCTCCGACCAATTTTACTAGCCAAACTGAGTACCCTGCCTCTTTCCGCACTGATTGCGAACGGTTTGTTTCCTAAGTTGATCAATGGTCATCCTGGACATCCGGGGTTGGTGCTGGAAGCCTGTGACGCTCTCTCTGGCACCTTCACAGAATTACCTATTGGAAAACTCTTCTCAGCGTGATCCGTGAAGCGAGTGTGAATCAATGTTTAGATGAGGAAACCAGCTTCGAGTTTTCCTCGATGTATTCAGAGGCTCCAAGTTCAAACGCCGGAGTGCGGATGACGCTGTATGCCGTCATGCGGAGGATCAGGCCAGTGCCGTCACGTAATCTGCAAGCGCCTTGGAACGGGAGAGCGCTTCGTCCAGCGGTTCACGCCGGGTCGAACAGGCGGCGAATCAGTCCTATTCAGTCAGCAAGTAACGCAGTTCGTCCAGTGAGAGGCTTTGCGAAAATTTCTCCTCGCCCAGCACGTCTTCGGCGAGCCCTTTCTTCTTCCGCTGGAGGGTGCGGATTTTCTCTTCGATGCTGTCTTTGATCAACAGCCGGTAGGCTATGACTTTCTGCGTCTGGCCGATGCGGTGTGTGCGGTCGATGGCCTGGTTCTCGACGGCGGGATTCCACCAGGGATCGAACAGGATCACGTAACTCGCGGCGGTGAGGTTCAGGCCAAAGCCGCCCGCTTTGAGTGAAATCAAAAATACGCCCGGCCCTTCGCCCGCTTGAAAATCGCGCACAAGATCGCCTCGGTTCTCCGTGTCACCAGCCAGGTACCAGTATTTCCATCCCCGCTCGGTCAAATCTCCACGCAGCAAATCGAGCATCTCCACGAATTGAGAGAAGACGAGCACCTTCTGGCCTTCCTCCATCAACGGTTCGAGTGTTTCCATCAACGCTTCGACCTTGGCGCTCGGCGCCTTCGAATCAGGCTTCACCAGTTTCGGATGACAACAAATCTGGCGCAGCCGAAGAAGCGAGGTGAGAAGATGAAATCGTTCCTTGTTGAGTGCCTTGGGTGTCTTCAATCCCAACAGCACTTGCTGCGCGCGTTTCAGTTCAGCGCGGTAAAGGGTCTTTTGTTCGCCCTCGATTTCACAGAACAAATCCTCTTCAACGCGATCGGGAAGATCGCGCGCCACCTGGGATTTGGTGCGGCGGATCAGGAAGGGACGCACGCGTGCGGAAAGCCGCTGGCGTGCGAACGGATCTTCCTTCGCGTCGTAGAGGCGTCCAAACTCCGCGCGGCTGCCGAGCGCGCCCGGCATGGCGAAGCTCATCAAACTCCACAAATCCAGCAGCCGGTTTTCGATGGGTGTGCCGCTCAGCACAAGCCGGTGCGAGGCCCGCAACCGCCGGGCGATCTGACCCGTCAGGCTCGAGGGATTCTTGATGTACTGCCCCTCATCGAGAATGACTGCAAGAAACGACTCCCGTGCCAGTTCGTCACCGGCGAGTCGAAGCTGGTTGTAATTGAGCACGTGCAGATCGGCCGAGCCAAGCTGGGACACGAGCGATTTCAACGAACCTGCGGACCAGACGCGAACTTTCAACGTTGGAAGAAACCTCTCCACCTCGGCGCGCCAGTTGTCGGCAACAGATTTCGGACACACGACAAGACTAGGCAATCCGAGCGCGCCATCGGCGGTGTCGCGCAGCCACGCCAGCCAGGCGAGAGTTTGCACCGTTTTGCCCAGGCCCATGTCGTCCGCAAGGATGCCGCCAAAACGATTTGTGCTGAGGTACGCGAGGAAATGGAAACCCTCGAGCTGGTAGGGACGCATCTCAGCTTTGATGGTTGCCGGTAATTCAGGAGTGACGCGCGCTTGAAGTTCGGCGGCGCGGCGCTCGATGCGCGCGCAGGTTTCCTCAGGCAGGAAACGGCGCGCGGCGCGGTCGGCGAGCTGGAGGGCATGGAGGCGCTGCGGCTCGCTGGTCAGCTCATGCGGCGTCAGCCCGAGGCGGGCGAGTTCCTTGTCCTCCTCCTCTGTCAATTTGAATTCGAGCCTGCGCCAGCCTTTCGAGCCCAGCCGCACCCATTTGCCCTTCGCGTCGAGCAGCAGTTTGATCTCCTCCTTCGAGAGAGTGGTGTCATTGACATCCACCAGCACGCTGAGGTCGAACCAGTCGATGCCCGCCTCGACGGCATTGAGCCGGATCTGGCCGGCGACTTCGGCGTTTTGGAAGGACGCCAGTTCACCGCGTAAATCGATCACCGTGCCGGCTGGAAGGGACTTGAGAAATGGAACGAACGCCTCGGCGAATTTCTTCGTCATCCGCAGCGTCCAGCGCGAGAATGCGTAATCCCACTTGAAGCTGGTGGAGCCGAGTATTGCAGGCAGGTTGACCAACGCCGAACGCTCGATACGTTCCAGTGCATGATCCTTCGCCTCGCGCTTTTGCGGTAGATCATCCATTCGCGCCCAGGTTCGCCCGTCCCACCGTTCGACACGGCGCCCGTCTTCCGAGGCGCCGAGCATGTCTAGCTGGCAATACTCGATATCACTGCCAGCCCATGGCCGTTTGATCTCAGCAATGATGCGCGGGCGCAATGGCACCGTGCGAACACGGGCAGCGAGCCGTGGAGGTGGTTCAGCGCGCAGCCGGTCGAGCAAATGCAAGCCACCCATGCTCTCGAGAGCCTTTGCTGGAATCAGCGTCGGTTCCGTGAGTCGCAGCAAATTCGATTCACGCGGCGGTCCGGTAAACACTCCCTCCGCCGTCAGGTAGAGGTTCGGGTGTCCTTGAAATGTCGCTTGAACCAATGGTGCCGGCTGCCCGTCGGCTCTCACGAGGCGGAATGTATAATCTCCATCGGCATCCTCCGGCTGCTTCACCTCCCATTGAAGGGAGACTTCGTGGAACATCAGCGTCTCCCCCTCGGCGTCCACCAGAAATGGACGCAGCGTCGGCTGGCGAAGGCAGCGATTGAGCACGCCAATTCCCCATTGGTCCGAGTATTTGAGCGACGGGTCGTAATAGGACTCGGAACGTTCCATGAGCGGTTGCCAGATCAAGTCCGCCTCCGGCGTGAGCCGTTCCGCATTGCTTGAGCCGAACTCACGCATCTTCTTCAGCTTGATTTCGATCCAATCGCGACCCGGTGGACACCACTCGACAACGGCCTCGGAGGCGGTGAAGCGCAGGCGAAGTTCAATTCGTGCGGACGGATTCTCCGAATGGGTTGCAGCGCCGATGTGCGCAAGTTCACGCGTCCAGCGCTCGACCTCCTGCGCCCGCGCATGCCGGCGCATCCTGTCGCGCGCCGCCGAAAGATCGGTCACGGCGCCAAGGAACTCGGGGATCTTGATGTTGCGGCCCTCGAAATAGAGCGCGAGGTAATTCCAGAACTCGATTTCACTCTCAGGAAAGCTTGGCCACAGATTCACGCGATCCCACCAACCTTCGTGGCCGGTCAATCCCAGTGACGCCAGGTCGCGACCAAATAGCGCGCGTTCCCGCTTCACGGTTTCGTAAAGCCCCATGAGTTTGGCGAGAAACTTGGCCTCGGCCGTCGTGAGCTTCCGTCCGAGCCTGGCGTCCAGCAAAACGACCAGTGTTTTCGACTCTTTCTGCGAAGTCAGTGATTTGGGAGGTGTTGACTGTTTGCCTGCGGTGGAAGCCAGGGCCTGGACTGCAACGTCCGTGTGTTCGACGAGCAATTGCTTGAGCGTGGCATAGACGTGTTCGCAGTCGGTGAGACCGGCGCAGGAACACGAGTTAAGCCAGTAGCTGTCCCTCTTCACGTAAACAACCGTTACTTCGTAGGATCGCCCGTCTTCGATTCTTGCTCGGTACGCTAGCTCAGGCCTGTCGCGTTCCAACTCCTTGACGACACCCGCGTGGGACAACTCAATGCCCCGTTTGGCAGCGTTCGCAGAGAGCCGGCCAAGAGTGGAAGTCACCGTTGCGGGATCGAAGCCCTCAAAATCTGCGGTGTCCATTTTCATATTGCAGCGAGAAAGAAATTAGCTGAGCCACTTCAAGCCATCGCCCGGGCGATGCTGTTCCACCAGGCGTCGTGAAGTTCAGCGACGGGAACGCTCAGTTCGGCAGCGTTGGTCTTGATCGTTACCTTGTCACCTCCGGCAACGCCGATCTTCACCGCCGGCACTCCCATGAGCTTCGCCCGCTCAACGAGCTTGGTGGCATCCACCGCAGCGCAAGAGATGATCACGCGATTTTGAGTTTCGCCGAAGAACAGGGCATCAACCCGTGGTGACGGACCGGAGGCCTCTGCTGCGCGCCCGCTCAAATCCACCGTCGCTCCGATCAATCGCGGTGTATCCCGTGCCACAAGCTGGCTGATGCAGCTTTCAGCGAGCGCCACCGCGAGGCCGCCTTCGCTGCAATCGTGCGCGCTTTTCACTCCACCCGCCCTGATCAGACCGAGCAGGGTGGTGTGCAATGTCTTGGCTGCTTCGAGATCAACGCGTGGTGGGAGCCCGTTTTTCGTGCCGTGAATCGTCTTGAGATATGCGCTGCCGCCCATGCCCTGGAGCGGGTCCGACCTGTCCACGGGCTTGCCGAGGAGAATGATCGCGTCGCCCTCATCCTTGAACCATTGCGTGGTGATGTGCTTCGGATCGTCAATGATGCCGACGACGGCGACAGTGGGCGTCGGGTCGATCGCGCCGAGCGCACCGCGCTGGTTGTAGAGCGAAACATTGCCGCCGGTGACCGGAGCGTTGAACGCACGACAGCCTTCAGCGAGGCCGCGAACGGATTCCTTCAACTGCCAGAAAATCTCCGGGTAATGAGGGTTGCCAAAGTTGAGGTTGTCTGTTGAGCCGACAGGCACTGCGCCGGTGCAGGCGAGGTTGCGGCAACACTCGGTCACCGCCGCTTTGCCACCTTCATAAGGGTCGAGGTAAACGTAACCGCCGTTGCAGTCCACGCTGAAGGCCACGAATTTATCCGCGATGGGTGCGCTGGCAGGAGCTGGCTGCCCTGCCTGCTTTGCCGCATACTCGGCCTTTGTGA
The DNA here is from genome assembly GCA_009695275.1 of Pedosphaera sp. Classification (GTDB taxonomy): domain Bacteria; phylum Verrucomicrobiota; class Verrucomicrobiia; order Limisphaerales; family F1-12-MAGs170; genus F1-120-MAGs170. The sequence goes on from SIBF01000100.1 coordinate 15,722, forward strand.
TTGGAAGGCTGTCACTTTTGATGCGGATGACTGCGGCGTCGCTGCCGGGGCACACGACAGAACCGTCGCGGACCATGTGGTCGTATTGGCGATAAACCCAGTTCTTGGATGCGATGGTGTGATTCGCGAGGAGTTTCTTCAGGTCGCTGGCCGGATCATTTGTGTCGGCGATGCCGTCGAGCCGGAAGGCACGGACGCCTTCCATGTAGGTGCCTTCCCTGGACTCGCGGAAATAGACCGGGGCTTCGTCTGCCAATTTCTTGGCGGGAACGTCCACAACCACCTTGCCGCCGTGGCGGACGACCATCCGACCGCTGTCGGTGACGACGCCGATCTCGGACCAGGGCAGATCCCACTTGTCGAAGATGCGCTTCACCGCTTCCTCCTGGCCTTTGTGAACGACAATGAGCATGCGTTCCTGCGATTCGGAGAGCATGATCTCGTAGCTCGACATGTTCGGCGCGCGTTGTGGCACTTTGTCCAACTCGATCTCGATGCCCGTGCCGGCGCGGGCGGCGGTTTCGCAGGTTGAACAAGTAAGGCCGGCTGCACCCATGTCCTGCATGCCGGCTACAACGCCGGTTGCGAGAAGTTCGAGGCAGGCTTCGCAAACGAGCTTCTCCATGAAAGGATCACCGACTTGAACCGCGCCGCGCTGCTGTTCGGCTGATTCCTCGGTCAAATCCTGCGAGGCGAAAGCCGCGCCTGCCAGACCGTCACGGCCTGTGGCGGGTCCGACATAAAAGACCGGGTTGCCGATTCCGTGGGCTGCGCCGCGGGTGATCTGGTCGTGACGCAGCACGCCGAGAGCGAAGGCATTCACCAGCGGGTTGCCTTCGTAGCTCTTATCGAAATAAACCTCGCCCGCGACAGTCGGGATTCCAAAGCAATTGCCATAATGCGCGATGCCCCCCACCACTCCAGAAAAAAGGCGGCGCACCTCCGGATTGGAGAGCTCGCCGAAGCGCAACGAGTTTAGTGCCGCAATCGGGCGTGCGCCCATGGTGAAGATGTCTCGGATGATGCCGCCGACGCCCGTGGCCGCACCCTGGAATGGTTCAACAGCGCTGGGATGATTGTGCGACTCGATCTTGAACGCGATGGCCACGCCATCGCCGACGTCGATGATGCCGGCGTTCTCCTCGCCTGCTCCGACGAGGATGTTTTCGCCTTTCGTCGGGAAAGTTTTCAACACTGGGCGGGTGTTCTTGTAGGAACAGTGTTCCGACCACATGACGGAGAAGATGCCCAGCTCTGTGTAGCTCGGCGCACGGCCGAGAATGTCGAGGATCTTTTGATATTCGTCGGGCGTCAGGCCGTGTTTGGTGACGAGTTCGGGAGTAATGGCGGGTTCGGTCATGGGGTAAATAGTTTTTGGTGCATCCACCGGGCGGGCGATTCGAGCAACCGACGAGTCTTCGCAATTTCCTCCATCATGCGGCGGCCGATTGCCAAATAGGTGCCGGTGAGGATGGCGTTGACGGAGCGGGCGGATTGCCGGCGCGCCTCCTCCAGCAACGCCGCGATGCCGCCCGACCACGCGCTGTAATTCGACCGTCCCGCGCTTTGGCTCGCGTGGCCGACGGCGGAATTCTTTCGCTGGGTTGAACGGGTTTTCACGGAATCAAACTTTCAGGGTAACTGCAAAACCAACTGGTATTTCATGCAGCTTATGCGGCTTACGCCGCCCGCGCCGCCGTCTTCTCTTTCAGCGCGGCGAAGATGCTTTCGAAAACCCATTTCCCGTCGTCGCTGCCGAGCAGCGGTTCGCAGGCGCGTTCGGGATGCGGCATCAGGCCGGCCACGTTGCGCTTCTCATTGCAGATGCCCGCGATGTTTTGCAGCGCGCCGTTGGGATTCGCGGTGTCGGTCAGGTTCCCGTTCGCGTCGCAGTATTGCCACAGGATTTGGTTGTTGGCCTTCAAGTTCGCGAGCGTTACTTCGTCGGCAAAATAGCAGCCTTCGCCGTGGGCGATGGGCACGCGGAGGATTTTCCCCGCCGGAATCTTGCTGGTGAACGGCGAATCGTTCGTGGTGGTCTTGAGGAAAATGTTTTCGCAGTGGAATTGCAGATCGCGATTGCGGATGAGCGCACCGGGCAGCAGACCGGCTTCGGTGAGGACTTGAAACCCGTTGCAGATTCCGAGGACGAGGCCGCCGTTGTCGGCGAATTGTTTCACGGCCTGCATCACGGGGCTGAACCGCGCAATCGCACCGCAGCGCAGATAATCGCCGTAGCTGAATCCGCCGGGCACGATGACGCAGTCGGTGTCGCCGAGCGACGCATCCTTGTGCCAGACGAGGTGCGCGGAATGGCCGAGCAGGCGGACGGCGTGGACGGCGTCCTGATCGCAGTTGCTGGCGGGGAATTGAAGGATGGAGAAATTCATAGAGCCTAATCGAGATCGAAATCTAAAGCTCTACCGGGGCGGCGTGGTTCTGTCGCGTTGGGCATATTGGACGGCGCTTCCTCAGTGATTTCCAGCTTGTAATCTTCAATCACCGGGTTGCTCAACAGCTTGTGCGCCGCCTCATTCAAGGCTTTCGCCGCCGCCGCCTTGTCCGTGCCGGGTGCGAGGTCAATCTCGATGTATTTGCCGATATGGACGCCGATGATGCCGTTGTAGCCCATGTGTTCGAGGGCGGTCTGGACTGTTTTCCCCTGGGGATCGAGAACGGCCTTCTTTGGCGTGATGATTATCTTCGCTTTCATTGTATTCGGTGATGGCTCGACAGACTGGGAGCGCCGGAAATCTTTGGGGCAAGCCTCCGGGCAACGCGAGGATTTTTTCGGACCCACCGGGAGGCTCCCTTTCAGGCTGGCTGGCTGCGAAATGTGTTGTGACTCCAAAGCACGTGCTACCGGAAATGAGGCCAGAAAGAACTCCGGTTGACTCAAAAGTGATTTTACCCAGTGGCCCTTTGGAATCGGAAATGAAGGAAGGCGTGGCTCGATAGCCGACCACCTTCCGTGTTCCTATCGCCAGCGGCGGATCTCCTAACATTGCGCCTGTCTTCCAGAAACGATCAGAGTTCCGGCTTGAGCCGGTTATCTAGTGTAGTGTCTCTTAAATAACTTTACGTTTCTTCTTTTTGCCACGAGGCTGGGTACAGCCGGGTTTGATCCCCTCCAGTTTGGCCCGCGCCCGCTCAAGCTTCTGGATAATGTCGGCCACCTTCGCCGTCCAGATGAAAGGCTT
>SIBF01000101.1 GCA_009695275.1 Pedosphaera sp.
CTGTGGATGGAAACCACGTCGCGCATCACTGAATCATGCGGGCACTTCCCGCGTGCCGAACCAACTTTGCCGACTGGCAGATAGACGGCTTCCGCTTGCCCGCAAGCTGGGCAGATTAGCTGGTGGATCACCTCTCGGCTGAATTCGAGGACAATTTCCTTAGTGCCAAGCTGGCTTTGGGCGAACTCGAAAAGCTCGTGAAGCGTGGTCTCGGATGACTTCCGGTCCAGCCTCACGAGGTTCCCGTAGGTTTCGTGACTCATGCAGTCATCGTTCGCTGTGTATTCAACCACGTAAGAAGTGTGGTTCATTCCTTCAAAAACGAATCCTTTGCCCGCCAGCACTGGTAATCCGTGAAGGAGCTTCACTGCTTCCTGCACTTGGACGCCCGCGATGATTGAGGAAATGGTCGGTGTGGTAGGCACTTTGCCGCCCATCATTTCCTCACGCGACAAAAGGTTGCACGACATTCGTTTCTCCAGAATCGCCCAGTCTGTCTCGCCAAGAGTGCATTCGTAACAGGGCGGTTTTCCCGGAAGAAATACACGGGCGACTCCGTTGATGCCCTCAATCGCCCCGTCAATCCAAGGTCGATTCGTTTTCCAGGCGCATCGGTTTATCCAGAGCCTTGCTTCGCGGTTATCCAGGCCGGCCAGGATCACATCGGCCCACTTGAACACACCAAGCCCGATTTCGTAGAGGATGTTGGCATCCAGGTGGTGGACCGTGGCATCGGGAAAAATTTCCTTCGCGGAATGGGCGGCAGTCCCGGCTTTTGATTTGCCGATGTCACTCGGTCGGAAAAGAACGCTTCGCGAAAGGTTCGAGCACTCGATCTGATCCAAGTCAACGATTAGGATTTGGCGGAATCCAAGCAGCGCCAAATTCTTCACAATCTCGTTGCCCAACGCGCCGGCACCAACGACCAGAACGCGTGCCGCTGCGAGCTTTTCTTGGTTCCACCATTTGATGAGGTGAAACCGGTTGAAACGGTCTTCGGTGAGATCGTCTTGGGAAAGTTTGATGGATGCCTCTTCGATCACTACGATTCAGCCTGCGGTGATTTCCGGTTGCAGTCGCAGGATGTCGCCATCTTTCACTCCAGCTTGGGCGAGTGTGTGCGAATCTTGAACCTGCTTCCCGGTGTTCTTGTGGTGGAACTTGTAGCTCAACGGAGCGCCGTCCGGCCCGTTTCGCGGGAGCTTGAGTTTTTCGATCAACACAGCGATGAGCTTGTTGGCTGGCGCGTCATCGGGCACTTCCACTGGAACTCGTTTGTTTTCTGTCGAATCGAATACGGTGACATTGATGTTGGCCATAGTTTCTTGTTCTGGTTTTTACTGGTCTTTCTTGCCGGAATCCGGCGGAGAGCCCGCTTTTGCTTTCGAGCGGGCATCCGCTTTCTTCGATTGCTCGTTGAATTCCCTGAGTTTGGCACTTGCCGCCTCGTTCAACTTCCAACCTTGCGTTTCGAGGACAGCGTCGGCTCTCACTCCGAAATTCAGATTCTCCGAGTTGGGGTTTGTTTCTTTGTTCACTTTCCACGAGACAATTGCGAGCAGCCGCCCTTTGGTGTCAAAAATGGGACCGCCACTGTTGCCCGGACTGACAGGTGCGGAAATTTGAAGCAGTCCGCCAGGACGTTTTTGCGAGACAATGCCGCTCGACATGGAAAACAAAAGACCCTCGGGATGACCAATGAGGAATACTGCTTCCCCTTCTTGAATCTTGGAAAACTCGCGCACTGGTTGGCTGAACGATGCGCTTCCGTTATGTCGCGGCAACCATAGAAGGGCGAGATCAAGGCTGGTGTGGCGTCCCACAACCTGAGCAGTCGCAATCTCATTCGTCTCGGAAGCCAAGAGAACTGTTGAGCGGTGCGGTTCCTGAGTCAGCCAGTTCACACCATCCACCACATGCCGGCTCGTGACGAGAAGATGGCCCTTGGCATCGCTGCCCAACAACACACAAGCCCCGATTGCACCGTGCAACGGACGACTATCGTGCCGCGCTTGGTCGCCCGCGATGACAACGAACACGAGCCTCTTGAACTAGGAAGCAATTTCGGGTGGCGTAAGTTCCTTCTCAACGGCAGCACTCGGAAACTCGCTGATTGCGTCAAGCGAAGTCAGGGATGTCGAAGTTGGAGATCGGACCGAAGCGGGTTTCTGATAAATAAGAAGTGCCACGCTGACAGACCCAGCGACTCCGCTCGCGATCAGTAGCCAGCAAAGATACCCAGTCCAAACAGCGCGAAGTTCCGGAGATTTCTTTCTCAACACCAGCCACAACGCCAGAGCCATAACGCCAAGCAGCGGGGGAACGAGAACGAACGGGAACAGGAGAAGTCGCACCCATGACGAAGCTCGCGCTTCGCCAACCGGAGAATCGCAGGCGTTCTCGGCAAGTCTTCCGCTTCGAACCAAGTCTTCTTTGGTGACGGTAATTTTTTCCATGCTGATTGCGCGCTTGCTAAACAGGCGGCTTCGCTCGCGGGAGATTACCACGGCAGCTTTGTCGGTCGAGCTGAAACCTGCGTGGATGGAGAGTTCGGCGGCGGGATTCTTCTTATGCTCGGAGACGAAGCGCGCGGAGGAGACGAACATGCCGCCCGAACCGCACGCGGGGTCGAGGATGCGCCCGTGGTAGGGCTCGATGACTTCGGTGAGGAGGCGGACGCTGCTGCTGGGGGACCGGGCGAATTGCGAATGTCGAGTTTCGACTGTCGAACTGACTGCACTTCGCAACTCGCACTTCGTACTTCGGCATTCGCCACGTTCGTAGATGCCCCCGAAGGCGTCGTAGTCCAGCGAGGCGGGAATCGGGGAAGTGCGAATGACGAATTTTGATTGTCGAACTGGGCGAACTTCGCACTTCACAACTCGAACTTCGCACTTCGCTACATTGCGCATGGCGGCATTGACCTTCGCGCCGATGTTCTCGGCTTCGGGACGATTGAGCAGGTAATCGAACCGCGCCTCGGCGGGCAGATAGAGGATGCCCTCGGCGTGGTAGGCGGCAGGTTCATCGACGCGGCTGCCGCGCCGGGCGGAGGCGCTGGCTTTCTCCAGCTTGGCGCGCTGGGCGGCGAAGCGGACTTCGGCGAAGCGCAGGAAGAGTCCTTCCGGACGGGCACTATTGCGATCCGCTTCGGCAAAGTGGGGTGCAGGCACTGACTGCTCGGCGGCGTCCCAGAGGCGCTTTTCCAGCGCGGCGTTGTCGTGGTCCTTTTCGGATGGGGCGATCCAGATCATAAAATCAATGCGGCCGGTGTGTGTTGTTGGTCACTCATGGTAATTGTCGCGGCCCATGAGCACCTTGCGCAGTTGAGCCCCAGTCACGCGTGGCCATTTCAGCTTTCGCAGCCAGAGGTTAGTTTTCCCCACGTCGAAGGCTGCGGCGTCGAACGGGCGGCCCAGCCATTCCTTCATGCTCTTGTGCTCCGGGTATTTCCGGTTCTTGAGAATCTTGATCAAGTTTTCATAGCCCCCCACGCCGCCGCAATCCTCCGGCGGACAGGCGCGGGTGCCGTCGAGGCAGAGCGCGTTCTTGGCGGCCGCCGCGTCGGGTGGCAGGATCTTCTCCACCATGATTGTGTGCTCCCAAGAATCGCCGAAGTCGTATTCGTAGCTGAAGACGTCCTGTTCGCTCGGAGCGATTTGCCGGAGGGTGTCGCGAGTCGTCGGGTGAAATGAACCAAGTCACAAACGGTGACATCAGAAATGACAATGATGGAATCCTACCTGGGCGGGGCCGCTCCCGTCCAGAACAGGGGAGCTAAACCTTGGAATTGGTTTCCAGGGGAGCGTCGCCAGGGCGGCGCAGCAATGCGCCGTCGCGAAGAGGCCGGCTTCCTTGACCCGGCAGGAGGGCACCTGAGCCGACACGACGGGCGAGTCTCTCACCCTCGGACGAAGCCTAGCTTGCTTGTTCCACGAAGCTCTTGGCGAACCACCAACGCGGTCCGTTCGCCGGGCGTTACGGTGTTACCTGCTCTCATGCCTGGAAAACGGTTCGTTTCACTCACCGATGAAGTCCCACGGAGTTCGAGCTTACCCTCGATAACCAGCTTCCATAAGGTTCTACCGAAAAGAAGCCCTCACGCTCCGCTGACGGGAATAGCCGCTCTCTGGCCCCGTCTTCAGGGATGTCTCCAGCGCCATAGTACGTCCTGGCTTCCCGAGGGCCGAAAGGCAAAACCACAGAGCGCTTCCAGCGCGTCCGCCGGTTCTCGGGACAAGTTAGCTTCGGCTAAGAAACAGTCCCCTACGCCCGGTCGTCCACTGCGAACAGTTCCACCTCGGGGGGAGCCGTCTGGTCCCGTCGGTGGAGTCTCCCCTTTCTTGGAGCTAGCTCTGTCTTCACAGGTACCTCTCGCGCCCGCGTGGGGTCGGGGTCGCCCAGTGCGGGAAATCCGCTCGCTGGCCAAATATGAGCAATGGACCTCATTGCGACAACGGGGAGGGGGTGGCTTCGGCCTCCCCCTTACCCACTAGATACGCCAATCACGATTTCTATTGGCATCCGCCAACGTGCTATGCGCGACAGAGGAACGGAATCCCAAGTGATAGAGTTGGTCGCGACGCGAGCGCAGGCAAATCTCAATGTCAGCCAGACTCTCTCGAGAAGTAATTTGAACGAAGGCCATAGCTAAGAATTGATCCCAGCACAGAAACTCTCGAACCTTGTTGTTGCCCTCGTAAGGAAGCACGCAGCGGCGAAACTGTTCGGGATGGATCCATTCCATGAGTTGGGCGAAAACGGCTTTTCCAGTATTCATCGCCCGAGCATGGCAAGTTTAATTTCAAAAAAACTCGCGGTTTTTTCACGGCATTCTTCAAATCGCTCACACGCCGCATTTCGCTCAACTCACTTGCAACCATCGTGATCCAAGAGGTCCATCGCGCGCTAACCGGATGCCAATGTCGCAAATTCTGCATCCAACCAATACTCCTGTTTCAGAATCCCATTGACCCGCTCCGCCACCGCATTCTCGGCACTGTGATTGTTTTCCGTCATGCTCATGGTCAGCCCCGCCTGCCCCGCCGCCTTCACGTAAGCATGTGACGCATACTGGAAGCGGAGTTCGTCGATGTGGTCGATGATCTCGAGCAGCTTGGCTTCGGAGCCGATGGTGGCGGTGCTGCCATTTTCTTTCTTGCTGCGGGCCATGTTGAGAGAGTGGCAGATGTGGAGTGGTTTTGAAAGCTTTCGACGCTCGGATTGCGGACTTCGCACTTTATCGAAGCGTTGTTTCCAGCGGATGTCTTGATCCCAGATCCGCGCGTCAGACCGGAGGAATGTAATGTACCTCGAATAACTCCGAAAACCGAAGTTGACCGCAAGAGAACGCAAAAAACACAATGAAAGCAGGGCTGATCCGGAAGGAGGAGGGACGCCCCTTCAACGGCGCTGACTGCCATCGGGATTTTTCTCCCGAAGCGCGCGGAACTCTGATCCTTCCTTCCATTGCGGCCATCGCTCTCCTTGCGCGACCGCGTAACCCACCTCGAAAAGCAGTTGCAGGTCTTCAACGGCCCCCGACAGATCCCAATCAGATTTCAGTTCATCGGACACCTTGTGGTAATCATCAGACGTGTATGCCTCGCGGCGTTTGAGTCCCCAGCCTTCGGGATGTCCGATGTAATCAACGCCGGAGCCGGCATTGAGCGCGGGCACGCCCACCTTGGCGAACTCGAAATGATCGGACCGAAAGTAACTGCCCTTCTCGGGTTGGGCGTCAGGCCGGGCCGTTCGGCCTCGACTGGCAGCATAGTGGGTGAGCGCGTCTTCCAGGTCGTTCTGGCCAAAGCCTACGATCTCGATGTCGCGCGTCTTTCCCCAAACATTGATGCTGTCCATGTTGATGTTCGCCAGAGTCCGCTCGACCGGATACAGCGGATGGGTCGCATAATACTTTGCCCCCAGCAGACCTTTCTCCTCCGCAGTGACCGCGAGAAACAGCACAGTTCTGCGCGGCGCTGGTTTCAATTTGATGAACGCTTCCGCCAACTCCAGGAGGCCGGCAGTTCCGGATGCGTTGTCCTTTGCGCCGTTGAAAATCTGATCGCCATCAAGCTTGGCGTTTCGCCCGATGTGATCCCAGTGCGCCGTGTAAATCACGCACTCATCCTTCAGCTTTGGATCGGACCCGTCGATCTTTGCGATCACGTTCCGCGAAGCGATGGATCTCAGGGAATTATGAACAGTGAAGCTCGCTTTGGCAGCGATTGATACCGGATGGAAGTCTCGCTTGACCGCCGCCGCTTTGAGCGCTTCCAAGTTTCGCCCGCCCGCTGCGCAAAGCTGGCGGGACATTTCCAAGGTCATCCAGCCCTCGATTGGCACGCGCCGGAGATTTCGATCCGGGGCTCGAAGATCCATGTTCTCCCGGCTGTTGCTGCCCACAACGACGAACCACGGATAACCCGCCGGACCTGTCTCGTGGACGATGAGCACGGCTGCCGCACCCTTGGTCGTGGCGATTTCGTACTTGTAGGTCCATCGCCCGTAATAGGTCATCCCCCGCCCTCGGAAAACCTTCTCATCGAGCTTTGAAGAGTCGTTTGGATCTGGAACCGGCGGATCATTAACCAGCATGAGAAGCGTCTTTCCACGGACATCGACATCCTTGTAATCGTCCCAGTCGTATTCGGGAGCAACGATTCCATAGCCCACGAACACCACATCCGAATCCGCGACGCTGATCTCCGGCATCTGCCGGCGAGAAAGGATAACGCAATCGCTCGGAAAACCGGGCGTGATCGGGCCGCCACGAGTTTGAAAACTGATTGCCGGCTCGGTCGTCAAGCCCATCAAAGGCACTTCCTGGATGTAGCTGCCATTCGGATTTCCCGGTTTGAGCCCGATGCGCTGGAACTGACTTGTCAGATAATTGACGGTGAGTTCTTCGCCGCGCGTACCGGGAGATCTACCCTCAAACTCATCGGACGCCAGCACCCGGACATGGCGCACCAGATCATTGGTGGTGATGGTGCGCAACGCAGCTGAAATATCAGGTGCCACCGGTTTCTTGCTGGCGGCAGCAGCGCTCAAATCATGGCTCGGCGCGATGAAAAGCCCGAGCAGTGTTATGATTCCACACTTCTTCATCCATCGATGTTTCATAACAATCCTTTCATATCCGCGGTCCGAAAGTTTCATGCGTCATGGCATCTGCTTTCCAGCGCAAGTCAAATGGGCAGCAGCACGGTGAAGGTGGTGCCTTTGCCAGGGCTCGACTTGACTCGTATCTCGCCCCGATGAGCTTCAATGACTTTCCGGACAATCGCCAGTCCCAGTCCTGTGCCGCGTGTTTTACTGGTGCTCAACAGGGAGCTGAAGAGCCGGAGCTGCTGCTCCTCTGTCATGCCCTGCCCGGAATCCGTGAAGTCAATCGTCACACCGCCCGGCTCTTGCGTGGAGCCGCCCGGCGGTTGAAAGCGAGTGGTGATCGTCAATCTTCCGCCGTCCGGCATCGCCTCAACCGCGTTGAGTATCAGATTCAAAAACACTTGTTCGAGTTGTGTGGCGTCCGCCTGCACGGCTGGCAGTGCCGGCTCAAGTTTCCGCTCGAACTTCACGCCCTGGCTGGCGAGCTTGTGACGGACCAGCAGTGCGAGGTCATCCACCAGTTTGTTCACTTGCACCGGCTCCATCCGCGGCTCATTCGTGCGCGCAAAGTCGAGCACCTGCTCCACAATCCTGTTCAAGTGCTCCATCTTCTCTCCGATGATCGCCGTGTCGCGCGACCGGGGATCTGTCTCGGAAAACTGCAGATTGAGCGAGTGAAACAGCATCTTCATCACCGTAAGCGGATTGCGGATTTCATGGGCCACTTCCGCGGCCAGGAGTCCGATCGCGGACAGCTTTTCACTCTGGCGCAACTGATCCTCCATCTGGACGATGCGTTCGTACAGGCGCGCCTTCTCGATTGTGATCGCGGATAAATCCGCCAGCGCCGAAAGAATGCGAATTTCCTCGTTCGAGAATTTGTGCAACCGGGCCGTATAAACGCTGAGCACGCCGATCGCCTGGGAATCGAAAATCAAGGGAACGCTCAGCAGTGACACCAATCCCTCACGCCGCGCGGCTTCGACGTTTTGATAATGAGCGGACAACTGAATGTTTTCCAACTGCAGCGCCTTTCTGCGCTTTACCACCACGCCGGCAAAGCTTTCGTCCACGCTCAGGCGCGGCTTCGCATCGTACTGGAGGCCGACGCCGAAACTGGCGCGCAGTTCAAGCCATTCCCGGGATTCGTCCAGCATCAATAGCGAACACATCTTCGCATCCATCAGGCGGCACCCTTCCCGGGTGATGTCTTTGAGCGCCTCATCCACGCCAAGGGCGGAGTTGATCGTTTGTCCGACCGTGGCGAGTCCCTCGAAGAGCCGCGCCTTCAAGCGCAGTTGTTCATAGAGCCACGTGTTGTGAATCACCCTCGCGGCCTGAACGGCGAGGTCTTGAAGCAATTGCTCGTCATCAGCGCTGAAGGCATCGTTTCGGTCGGCGTCCACGTTCAACACGCCGCGAAGCGCGCCGTTCACTTCCAGCGGCACAGCCAGTTCAGAACGAATATTTTGTCGCACCTGGACATACCGCGCATCAGCGGTCACATCGCCCACTCGCGCAGGCTTGCCAAATTGCGCCACCCATCCGGTGATGCCGTGGCCGACGCGTAATTTCAGCGCGGATGCATCCGCTGGTAATCCATACGATGCCTCGATTTCGAGAATTCCGTTCGTGGGATTGATCAGCACGACCGATCCGCTGGTGGCGCGCATCAGGCGCACCGCCTCCCCCAGGATCAGTTGCAGCGCCTGCTGCGGATCGAGCGATGAGTGGATCACCGAGCTGACCTCGTGAAGCAGCTTCAGCCTCTCGTATCGCGCACGGAAGTCTGCCTCGCCATTATTCACACGGCGGAATGTAGGTTCATCGATTGAAATGGGAAGACGGAAAGCGGCGGACCTCCGGCTCGATCGAGTGACGCGGGCCTACCTTACGCGGCTGGTCAGCCATAGGCCGATACCCGCAAAAAGGAGATTTGGCGACCAGGCGGCGATCCATGGCGGTGCGAACTGGCCCGTTCCGAGAGCCAGCCCCAAATTCAGGAGGATGAAGTAGGCGAAGCAGATAAAGATGCTGCTTGCCACTCCCACAAAGACGTTCCGTCGCCCGGAAGCCGCACCGAAGGGAACCGCGATCAACACCACCACGAGCGCCGTCCAAGGTGCCGCGAGCCGCCCGTGAAACTGAGTGTGAAGCAGGGCGCGCGTGCGTTCGCTCGCATCGGGATGCAAATGTAGATAATCCATGATTTCGGCAATGGACAACTGCGCGCGCTTCGCCGCCTTGATGCTGCTGAGACGGCTGATCTTGATCTCGCTTTGAATTTGCTCCGGTGTTTCTGAGAACTCCGGAACTGCCAGCACGTTGGTATGCAGCGTTAGCGCCACAATGTTGGGATTGTAGCCGTTGCTTAAGGCGCCACTGGCAGGATACGTCAGTTCCTGTACTCCCTGAAACACCCAGATCGAATTACGACGCACCGCATTGCTCGCAATGAGCGTTCGTCTGGATTCGTCCGGAAGGGTCCATTCCACCTGGGGCCCGCGCATTTCGAATGTGTCCAGGTTGTAAGCCTTCATCGACCAGATCCGGCCGTCTCTCGCGTTGCGAAATGAAAGATTTGGATACCAGCGTCTGTTCATGCCAGTGGTCACTTCCCCGTTCTTCCGCGCAAGCATGTCATCAGCCGCCTGACTGGCATGTGGCACCCAAAGTTCGTTCAAGGCAAGAAGCCCGAGACTCAGGATCAACCCAACGCCAAGGTACGGCACACACAGTCGAAAGAGGCTGACACCGGCGGCACGGATCGCGGTCAACTCGTGATGACGAGTGTGATTGGTCAGGGCGTAAAGGAGCGCGAGCAGCAGGGCAATCGGCGAAACCAGCACAAGGAACTCCGGAACTTTCAGCCCGTAATAGCGGACAATTCCCATGAACTCAACGCGTTGTTCCTGGAATCGGCTCAACTCGGAAAAAAGGTCGAAGGAAATCCAAAAGATCAGGAAACCGCTGAGGCAATAGCACAGCGGCACGAGCAGTTCACGCAGAAGATAGCGATCCAAAAGGCGCATCGGGCAGCCACCCTAGCCGAAGCAGGTCGCTTGGGGAAGCGCGCTACTCAAGAATGCGATCTTCGACCGGATGATCCATTTTCACTTCTGGCAATCTTAAGCCGCTCCGAGCAGTCTTGTGTCTGCTGCCATGAGCACCAAAGGCAATTTCACGACTGAGAAGGCTGATCTAAGGGTCGCACGGGATATGAGTCTTCCTGTTACCAATCGAATCGCAGCGAAATGGACATGCTCTGGCGGACTCATCGTCGTGGCGTTGTCTGCTTTGCTCGTGGCAAGATCGCCAAACAGAAGTTGGGGCCAGAGCTTGCCCCCGGAACGTAACGTTCCGACAGACTCGACCGCCACGGTCGCCCGCGGAGGCGAGTTAGCCCGGATTTACTGTGCAAGCTGCCACTTATTCCCCGAGCCTTCGTTGCTGGATCGTAAAACGTGGCTCGATCAAACACTCCTGCGAATGATGATTCGCGTCGGGCTGGCTCCGCAGCAGGTTGATCGAAATCCCGAAGCGGAACTGATCAAAGCGGCCCGCGTCATTCCGAATCCCCCAGCGATATCCGCCGATGACTACAAGCTGATCACGGCCTACTACGCAGCGACGGCGCCGGAAACGGCTTTGCCGCAGGACAAGCGCGCGCCAATCGAAGTCGGATTGAAGCGGTTCAAAACAGCCATTCCGCGTTTTCGTTCAGGACAGGCGGCGACCACGATGATCAAGTTCGGCACCGCTGATCGAAAGATCTACCTTGGGGACGACGAAACCGGCTCGCTGCACGTTCTCGGTCTGGGGCAGGATCAAGTTCAAACGATTCCTCTCGGGAACATTCCGGTGCAGATGCTTGATCAAGCAGGAGGCATTTACCTGGCCATGATCGGCAGTTTCATGCCCTCCGAAAAGCGTCAGGCCGCGCTCGCCTTCCTGGAAAAGAGCCCGGACGGTCTCAAGCCTCCGCGCACCATCTTCAAGGATCTCCCCCGCACGACGGACATCCAGATGGCAGATTTGAACGGAGACGGAAAAATGGATCTGGTGCTCACGATGTTTGGGAACCTCACGGGACGGCTTTCTTGGTTTGAAGGAAAAGGCGGCGATCAATACGATGAGCACATCCTGATCGACAAGGCCGGTCCGATCAAAATCGAGATACAGGACTTCAACAAGGACGGCAGGCCGGACATCGCGGTCCTCATTGCGCAGGAGCTTGAATCCTTGCTTATCTTTACCAATGAAGGGAACGGGAAGTTCACCAGCAAGCTGGTTTTCCAAAAACATCCGCTCTACGGGCACACGTATTTCGAGACTTTCGACTTCAATGGCGACGGCAAATTGGATTTCCTGGTCACCAATGGAGACAACGGTGAGTACCCGTCACCAGCCAAGAAGTATCACGGTGTTCGAGTCTATCAGAACAAAGGCGACGGAGAGTTCGACGAAGTGTTCTTTTATCCCATGAATGGCGCCTTCAAAGCCGTCGCGCGCGACTTCGACGGAGACGGAGACCTGGACATCGCGGCGATTTCCTTTTTCCCGGATTACGACAAGTCGCCAGAGGAGAGTTTTGTTTACTTGGAGAACAAGGGGAACAACCAGTTCTCCGGTGCGACCTTCAAAGAACACCTGGCAGGCCGCTGGCTCACGATGGATGTCGCGGACATCGATGGCGATGGAGATCTGGACATCCTCCTGGGCTCACACATTCACAGTCCCATCGGAGTTTCCGAGAACCTCATGACGAACTGGGAGAAAGCCGGACCACCGTTTGTCCTGCTTCGGAACACGACCAAATAATACATTGATGAGCGATGAAGGTGTTGATCCAGAGCGGCCGCCAGCTCACCAAATCACTCGTGGAGTTGGGAACCATTCATAATCTGGCCAACTGTGGCAGATGGTCGAAGTGTGCGTCGCGCGCAAACAGCGTGAGATCGTGCTGGATCACCAGCGCGGCGATCCACAGATCGTTTGTGGGAATGGGCGGGGCCTGACCGCGCAACTGCTGGAACAAGCGCGCATAATGGTGCGTCGTTTGGTCGTCGGCGTAAAGCGTGCGAACCCGGGGTGAATTCAAAAAACGCGTGATCACGCGCTCATTCTGAAGGGTCCGCGCGCCGCAAAGGAAACCGGCGCGAAGTTCAGCCAAGGTCACGAAGGGCAGATAAATGCGCTCGACTTCTTGAATCCGTTCGCACGTCTCGCGTTCACCGCGACAGAAATCCACGATAACGATTGGTATCGAGCGCGATCCTCATTTCCAAAGACGCGAATCCACCTGATCTTGCGCCCGGATGGCGTCGTCGAAAGCGGCATCTTCCTGCCAGGTGCCGGCCAGCGCATCCAAGTCGTGGAAACGAATTTTTTCGTTCGCCAGGCCGAGCCCCTTGGAAAGCGCGTCGATCGCCGCCTCATTCAAGCTTTTCCGGGACTGTCTCGATTTTGCCTGAGCGAGCGAGCGACTCGCGCCGGGACTTGGCGGATCGTGTATTGAATCGAGGTGTTCGCTTTCATGCAGGCAGAATAGACTGTGAGTGCAGGCAGGTCAATCGCCCATGACGCGGCCACGCATTGCGAGAAAGGCGGGTTTGTTTATGGGGGGCATGATTCAATTTCGAGTAAACTCCAGCTACGGCAGGCGGGCGTGGTAATAACGAGTGGATACGCCGCTACTTTGCGCGTCGCTGAAATTGAGAGGGGCCGGGAAAGTGAAGAAGTTGGTCCAGAGCGGCAGCCAGTTCACGAGATCGCTCGACGCTTTCACGACGACGGTGCGACCCGATGGCCCGGTGAGATTGAAATCGAACTGGCCGCCGTTGAAGCCAGGACTTGGCCCCGAGTTGAAAATCCGGGGTGCCGGGTATCCTTTCCGGATACTATGGTTGAGCCACTCGGCCACATAGACGTTGCCCGCGCCGTCCACAGCCACGCCGAAAGCGCTTGAAAACCCGGAATGACCTCTAAACCGCGGGGCGCTCCCCGTTCCGTCTGCGCTACCATAGCCAGCGTTTCCGGCAAGAGTGGTAAAGGTGTACGGTTCATAAATCGATTGGGCGGGGCTTTGGATGGCCGTCAGCGCCAACACGATCATTGTCCAAGCCACGGCACGAGTGAGGATTTGCATGGGGTTAGTTTCCTGCCGGCATTCCGTTAAAATTCGGTTGCGAGATGAAGGGAGTTGTCGAGTGAGACGGTTCCCGAATTGCGGGCTTGTGTCGAACCGGATGTTAACGAGAGTTTGCAGCTCGCTAAGTTTTTTTTCAAGCTTCCACCGAATGTCGTTTCATGGTAATGTGATCATCAAAGCCTCGGGCTGGTTATGTTCAGTAGAACTGTCATCGCTCTAATTCTGACGCTGCCCGCGTTTGCGCGGGCGGCGGACATCGAGGCCACGGCGTTCTTCGAGACGCGAGTTCGGCCTGTGCTCGTGGAGCGGTGTTACTCCTGCCACAGCCACGGAAGCGAAAAGCTCAAGAGCAGTCTTTACCTCGATTCCCGCGCAGGAATGCTTCGAGGCGGAGAATCAGGCCAGCCTGCGCTCGTTCCTGGAGAACCAGCCAAAAGCCGCCTCATTGAAGCCATCCGACAGACGAATCCTGATCTGAAAATGCCGCCGAAGAACCGGCTGGCTGACTCAGTCATCGCAGACTTTGAGTCATGGGTGCGTTCCGGCGCTCCGTTTCCCGAGAGCAAGACGGATCAAGATCCCTCGGGAGCTGCCGCTTCTGCGACAAACCATTGGTCGTTCTGTCCAGTCGCCAATCCGCCCGTCCCGAAAGTTAAGCGGGCCTCGTGGTCGCAATCAGACATTGACCGCTTCATCCTTCTGAAGCTGGAGGATCACGGCCTCAATCCTTCACCACGCGCTGACCGTCGCACACTGCTCCGCCGCGCAACTTATGATCTCACTGGACTGCCTCCATCCGCAGAGGAAGTGGAAGCTTTTGTTCGCGACAACTCGCCCAACGCGTTCGCCAATGTCGTTGATCGATTGCTTGCGTCACCGCGCTACGGTGAGCGCTGGGGCCGCCACTGGTTGGATGTGGCGCGCTACGCGGACACCAAGGGCTACGTGTATTACTACGAGGAAAGCCGCTTCGTGCATCCTCACCGTTACCGGGACTGGGTGATCCAGGCGTTCAATGAAGATTTGCCTTATGATCGATTTCTCCTCCTGCAAATCGCGGCAGATCAACTTGTGCCGGCGCAACGCGAAGCGTCGAATCTCGTAACCGCCTCGACGATTTCCTGGCCCACGCCAGTCTTCGAGCCCTCGGTCGCGGCGCTCGGCTTCATCACTCTCGGCCGGCGCTTCCTGGACAGCGGCCCTGACATCATCGATGACCAAATTGATGTCGTAATGCGCGGTACGCAGGCGCTCACGGTTGGGTGCGCCCGCTGCCATGATCACAAATTCGATCCCATTCCCACCCGCGACTATTACTCGCTCTACGGGGTATTCCAGGGCTCGGCCGAAAGGATTGTGAGTCTTGAACGCCCGCCCGCGCCCGACGAATTGATCCCGTTTGCGCGAGCGCGGTCCTACCTGGATTTCGAGCGCGGTTTGCGCGAAAAGACTCAAAAGCTGGAAGCGCAATTCACCAACGCCTGCCAGGAAGTTGCCAACCGTTTGCGCAGACGTGTGAAGGATTATCTCCTTGCCGTGCTTGATGTCGCCAAGCTGCCAAGCGATGCCAACGTCCGCCCAACGCCTGAAGACGTGAATCCGTACAACGTACGGCAGTGGGAACATTATCTCTCGGCACGCCGCCGAACGAACGATCCCATCTTCGGCCCATGGCACTCGTTCGCCGCGCTTTCGGCGGAGAAATTCCCTCAATCTGCCTCACGCTTATCCGGGGAATTCGCTGCAAATTCGAACCAACTGTGGAATCCGCGCGTGGCTCGACTCTTCACCAACGCGCCCGCCACGATGACAGAAGTCGCTGCGCGTTACGGCGATCTGTTCACCAGTATTTATCACACATGGCAGTCCGCTCTCACCAACGCCGCCGCCGCCAAAACGCCCGGACGACTGCCTGATCCCGCTGAAGAAGCGGTGCGCCAGGTTCTCTACGGCCCTGACGCGCCGGTGCTCGTGCCGCGCGGCTCTGTCATTGAACTCGATGTTCATCTTTACTTCGATGATCCAAACCGTGTCGCACTGGCGAATCAGCAGATGGGGATCGAGCAATGGCTGATCACTTCTCCCGGCGCACCGCCGCACTCAGTTATCCTGGAAGATCGTGCCGAGCAGACGGACCCCGTCGTATTCCGGAGGGGCGATCCGCTCAAACCCGGTGCAACCGTGCCGCGACAATTTCTGGAACTTATCGCGGGCACCGCGCGGAAGCCCTTCGGCAAAGGCAGCGGACGGCTCGAACTGGCTCAAGCCATTGCCAGCCCGGACAACCCGTTGACGGCCCGCGTCATGGTCAATCGCGTCTGGGCACATCATTTCGGCCAGGGGCTGGTGGGCACGCCCGGCGATTTCGGAACCCGCAGCGATGCGCCAAGCCACCCCGAATTGCTCGACTGGCTGGCACGTCGCTTCATGGACGAAGGGTGGTCGATCAAGAAGCTGCATCGTCTCATCATGCTTTCGAGTGCGTATCAACAAAGCAGCGATGGGGCGGCAAACGAAACCGCACCACGTGCTTCTGAACTTGATCCGGAAAACCGGTGGCTCTGGCACTTCAATCGCCAGCGGCTCGAGTTCGAAGCTCTGCGCGACTCCTTGCTCGCTGTGTCCGGCGGGTTGGACCTGACGGTGGGTGGCCCGGCGGTGGATCTCAGCCAGAAGCCCTTCAGCCGCCGCCGGACGGTTTATGGAAAGATTGACCGCAAGTTTCTCCCCTCAATGTTTCGAACCTTCGACTTTGCGAACCCGGACATGCACGCACCACAGCGATTCGCCACCTCCGTGCCCCAGCAAGCCCTCTTCCTGATCAATCATCCCTTCATTCACGAACGCGCCAACGCGCTGGCGGCCGGATCGCATTCTCCCGACACTGCGAAAACCGATGCACAAATCCAGCACCTGTATCGCCGCGCTCTGCAACGCGCGCCGACCACCACCGAGCTCAGGGAAGCCCATCAATTCATCGAAACCGCCCAGGCGGACGTCACCGCTCGCGGAGAGCCTGTTTCATCTCAGGATGCGAATGCCGTCAAACGTGATTCCATCACGGAATGGGAACAACTGGCGCAAGTGCTCCTGCTCTCAAACGAGTTCCTGTTCATCGATTAGGTCATTCGCACAACCGGGAATCAGCATTCCCTTCAACCGCGCCTTCACTGCGCCTTGGCTCCATCGCGCAGACTCGAAGTCCTCTCCTGCATCCAAAGAATGTCCGGATTGTTTGGGGATGAGCGCCCAGTGATGTTGCCATTGTACTTCACCGGCAATCGCGTTCTCGGATCAAGCCATCGCTTGATTTCGCCGTGGCCATCCGCGAAGGAGAAACCGCACGCGCCGTTGTGGTAGCTGGCCGGAAAATCGATGAACTGAGCCGCCTTGCCTCGCGTGTCGCACTTCACCGCCATGTCGCCATTGTTGATGCTGTCTGGATGTTCATCCACGAATACCCATAGCTGGGATGGCGGCGGGTCGATGAGATCGGTGCGTTTCTTGTACATGCGGTAAGGCGGCGCACCCAGCCATGAGCGATTGAAGTTATCCGGCTGGAGGTCATCGCCAAGAGCCACGTTCATCGCCACGCTTCGGATTCGCGCCACGCGCCTGCCACCAACCTTCACCGCGCTCTGATCCGCAGGACATTTGTAAATACCCGGCGATTGTGTGTATGGCGCAAGGGTTGCCAGCTTCGGATCCATCAGGTAGCGCAGATTTGTATTTTCCGGAGTTGCTCCATTGAAATCCATCCAGCCGGAAACCCACGAGATGGCGGCAGACAACTTCTCGTTGTTATCGTCCGCGTAGAGCCACCAAGCCAGCGTCAATTGTTTGGTATTGCTGAGGCAAAGAATCCCGTGCGCCTTCTGCTTCGCCTTCCCGAGTGCCGGCAGGAGCATCCCCGCCAGAATCGCGATGATGGCGATGACGACGAGCAGTTCAATGAGGGTAAAGCCATTCGGAGAGCCAACAAATTTCCGACCCGCAAGGACCCGCGTTCGACGGATTCGTTTCATATTAGCGAGTTTTCTTTCCATGAACCCGGCCCTTGGAGCGCGGCATTCATGCCGCTTCAAGGTTCGATGCCGCAAGCAGTGTGGACATCGAAGCGGCATAAACGCCGGGCTCCTTCTGTTCATGGCCTCGATTCACGTCCGGTTTTTGGAGGTGTCCCCCATCCATGTGTCTGACAATCATGCAAAATCCTTCTCAACGGTCCGCATTCGTTTCGCGAGCCAAACTGCAAACTGGGTCCACTTGCTTGAACACGGAAATCTATAATCGCACAGGAATCTGTTTTTGAGCGAGGAACCTTTTCACATCGCCCACCGTCAGATCGCCGAAGTGAAAAATGCTGGCAGCCAGCACCGCGTCAGCCTTGCCTTCAAGAAGAACCTCGGCCATGTGTTCGCAATTGCCCGCGCCACCAGAGGCAACCACCGGCACTCCCACGGCCTCGCTCGCCCGGCGCGTGATGGTGAGGTCAAAGCCTTTTCGAGTTCCATCCGCATCGATGCTGTTCAAAACGATCTCACCCGCGCCCAAGCCGACGGACTCCTTTGCCCATGCGATGACTTCCCGTCCTGTGGACTGGCGTCCGCCATGCGAGAAAACTTCCCACCGATCCGGCGCGACGCGTTTGGCATCGATGGAAACGACGATGCACTGGCTGCCAAATTTCTCCGCGCCTTCACGAATCAACTCGGGACGCGCGAGCGCGGATGAATTGATGCTGACCTTGTCCGCACCCGCTTGAAGCATCGCCTGCATGTCGCTCAAAGCGCGAATGCCGCCTCCAACCGTGAGGGGCATGAAACACCGCGTGGCAACGCGTTCGATCACATCGACCATCGTGGCCCGGCCATGAGCGCTGGCCGTGATGTCGAAGAAAACCATTTCGTCAGCGCCTTGATCATTGTAGCGAACGGCCAGTTCAACGGGGTCGCCGACATTTTTCAGTTCACCGGCCTCCGCCTTGCCGAACTGGACTCCGCGAGTGACTTGGCCAGCGTGGACGTCGAGGCAGGGAATAACGCGTTTTGCTAGCATGATTGGGAATGGGTCGATGGTGCCGAGACCCGGCGGACAAACCACGGGCCATCAATTATGTGCTCTTGTGGCGTTGTGGGAAGGGAACACCTCCAACAATCGGACGTGAATCGAAGCCATGAACCTGGGAGCGCCGGCGGCTCGCCGGCGAGTTGCTGTGGCGAAATTAGGAACACGCCGGCGAGACGCCGGCGCTCCCAGGTCAGGTTCATGGAAATGTCAGCCTTCATCGCTTCCTCCGAGTATAGAATGCGTCCGCGACATGACAAGGCCGGTTGCCCCGGCTTCCCTCCAGCACACACTGGCAGCCCTGCCCTCCTACGATAACTCATACCTACCGCTGCATCGCAAAGTTCAAGCAACATGTCGAACCCAATGGATCCCGCTCCAATAGGGCGAGGAATCTGGTAGATGCGCAACTCAACGGTGGGCTGCGGGCAAAAGGAAATTACAAGAACCCGAGCGTAGGAAAGGGCGTTGACATCCACCGGCTTGCCCCGTGGGCCGAAGGGCTTTACGGGGGGCTCGTTCAACCCTGCATAGCATTGACGCTCCTTCGCTGCGCTCAGTCG
>SIBF01000102.1 GCA_009695275.1 Pedosphaera sp.
TCCTGCGCCTCCCGCTTCAAGGTCACTCGCCCCACTTCCCACGGCCCACTCAATCCCAAAAGCTGCTGATAAAGTTGTATGTCTTGCATCCGCTTAACCTGATTTCACTCAATGAAAATCCCAACGCTAAAGTTTGAAGAACCGAATTTTTGATGAAAGCTAGCCAGTGGCCTCGAACTCGGCAATGCGGCAACTACACGCCCGCCTATCATCAAAGCACATCCGGCCAGACGCGTTTCCACTGCCATACACCTCTTGACGACGACTTTCCTCCTCCAAGCCCGTCCTGTTACATAAATCGTGCGACAGCGGGACGCAGGAGCGGCTCTCTTTGCTTCTCAAGCAGACATTTTGAAAAGAATCGTTGTTGTCACGGTGAGAAACGGCACTGCCGGGAGGCGGTTCTGCCGCGAGGGAGGGAGTGTATCGGCAGCGATACCCGACCGACCGAGTAACGGAGCAGATGGCCCGGTGCCGCCCCGCCCCCGCGGGCTGGGGGGCTTTGGCGCACTGGCTTCGTTGCTCACTCCTTGCAGACCACTGCGGGTATGCTCGTCGTTCGCGCCTCGCCATCGAGCCAAATCCTCTCCAGCAATATTGGGACATGTTTTTGTGCGGACCCTTAGTTCCAACGCGAGCGGAGCGGCGTCCGACTTTGTTGACTCCAGTCAAATTGCATGGGAACGCGCTCTGGCAATCTGCTGCAAGACATCATGAAACTTTCCAGCCCTTTGCTTCGTCTGGTCGGATTGCCGTGGCTGTTGGCCTGCTCGATTCAGGTGGAGACGCCCGCTGCGCACGCGTCGTGGAGCGTGCTCGTGTTCTCGAAGACGACCATGTATCGCCATGCGTCCATCACCAACGGCATCGAAGCCATCCGGAATCTCGGCGTGGAAAATGGCTTCACCGTGGAAGCAACAGAGGATTCGTCTGCCTTCACCGCAGTAAACCTCGCACGCTACAAGGCGGTCGTTTTCCTCAACACCTCGGGCGACATCCTCAACGACGCGCAGCAGGCGACTTTCCAAAAATACCTGAAGTCCGGTGGCGGGCTGGCGGGGATCCACGCGGCGGTCGCGGGCAAGGTGGCGACGGAAGGCTCGTGGCCATGGTATGTCGGGACGTTATGCACCGAGTTCGCAAATCATAAGACCATTGAGCAAGCTACGGTGAGCGTGGAGGACCGCAGGAACGTCTCGACGGCGCATTTGCCGGCTAGATGGTCCCGCACGGACGAGTGGTACAATTTTACGTCGAGTCCGCGCGGCAAGGTCCGCGTGCTTGCCTCGCTCGATGAAGAGACCTTTCACGGCGGCACGATGGGATCAGACCACCCTGTAACCTGGTGCCGGTTTGTCGGCAAAGGCCGGCTATGGTACACAGCGCTGGGTCACACTGAAGAGAGCTACACGGAGCCCCATTTCCTCCGGCACCTCCTCGGCGGCATTCAGATCGCCGCTGGCGTGAAGCCCTCTGATTTCACGCCGAACGAGGATCCACCGCTCAAGAAAACCGGCCTCAACCGCAACGCACGCGACCCGAATTCACAACATCACGCCGCCCCCTGAGCTGGATGGGGGCCGCACCGGCGGACAGAATTGCAAATCAGAATTTTCAAGGATCCAAAATCGCCGCGCACTTCGCGATGGCCGGACTTCTCCGGGAGCAAGGAACACATAGAGCGGATGAAAGACAGTTCGCTTGATCAGGGTCAAATCAGGCGGTGCAGAACGGGCGCATTCTTCGTCCGTATTGAAAACTGATGAATCACTCATCCCAAATGGATCCACGCGCAGAATGTCTTTGCCAACTCGCATAATCATGAGCCATAAACCAAACGTCTTTTCACCACCCGGAACTCCGCTGCTCGAACGCACCATTGGCGAACTGGTCGCCGAACGACCGGGGCGTTCCCGCGTATTCCAGGCCTTCAACATCGACTTCTGCTGCCAGGGTGGCCGCACACTGCGCGAAGCCTGCGAACGCAAGGGCCTCGCCGCCGATGCCGTGGTCGAGCAACTCGAAGCCGA
Organism: Pedosphaera sp.; assembly: GCA_009695275.1. Lineage (GTDB taxonomy): Bacteria > Verrucomicrobiota > Verrucomicrobiia > Limisphaerales > F1-12-MAGs170 > F1-120-MAGs170. The sequence goes on from SIBF01000102.1 coordinate 2,031, forward strand.
ACTGGAAGACAAGACTGCCCCGGCTCAAAATCCGGCAGAGTTGCCACCACATGAACTGGCGTCCTATATCGTCGAAACCCACCATGGCTTCCTGCGCCGCGAGTTGCCGCGATTGCATGCGATGTCGGAGCGCGTCGCCCACGTCCACGGAGGCCACACGCCGTCCCTGGTCGAGATGTTTCACACCTTCATCAGCATGGAAGCCGAGCTGGCAAGTCACATGATGAAAGAGGAGCGGATTCTGTTTCCAGCCATCGTGGCGATGAGCCGGGGCGAGCCAGCGCCGGGAACATTGGACGGCCCGATCTCTTGCATGATCCACGAGCACGAGGAGGTCGGGGCGGCCCTGGCCCGCTTGCGTGAATTGAGTCACGGATTCCAGCCGCCCGCTGATGCCTGCAACACCTACCGCGCGCTGTTCGCCGGGCTGCACGATCTGGAGGAGGATCTGCATCGGCACATCCATCTGGAAAACGCCGTCCTTTTCCCCGCAGCGCGCGCGATGGCGGAACGGAATGAGTGACGAGGATTCTTGTCATCACTTTGAGGCATTACTTCACTCCCTCCCGCGGCAATGCGCGGAGCAGTTCTGACGCTTCGGTGAAGGCCGGCGGATGAGTTGCATCGCATCCTGCATGAACAACGAGGCCAGGCCGAGGCAGGCGGCGTGAACGGTGCAGGCGAAAAGTTTCTTGGAGTGAAAGCGTCTTGATTTGCGCTGAGCCAATCCGCGGGAGTCTGGAGGGTGGCTCAATGCCACACTTCTCCGCGCGTCGCGTCGCCGGGCACGTCGAGCAGTTGAACGCTCGAGACGGTGTGCATCGTCTTGTGGTCCGCAAAGGCCCAGAGCACCTTATTGTCTGGCGTCACCTCGATGAGATGCGGGCCGGTGCCGGATTGATTGTGCCCCTGCCAGTTGGACAAGACAGTGTTGCCGTTGGGCAGTCGATGCAGGCCGGTCATGAGTTTCAAGCTGATGCCAGGCAGGCTGCCATTCTTGATTTCCCAAACGGTCCCGCCCTCGGCATTCACTTCGAACACCCGCGCACCGTCCTTCACGATGTCGCCACAGGCAATGAGCGTGTGGCCATTCGGCAGACGCACGACGCTGTGCGGGCCGCTGGCGGCGGGAATCTCACGCACTACTTTTCCGAGGTCGTCGTATTCGCGCACGACCTGATCGCCATAATGGGCAACAAGGTAGTGGCCGTTGGCGAGACGCCGGGCGTTGCGCATGTAGAGATGGCCGCCGTTCTTCCCTTCAGGCAGCAATCGGATTTCTTTCGTCACTTTCCCGGACGGCCCGACTTCGAGCAGGCGGCCCGAGTTGCACTCGCCGATGAACGTGTTGCCATTCGGCAGTCGCTGACAGGCGTAAATCTCACTCTTCGATTCGTAGCTGAACAGGATCTTCTTTTCGCGCGTGACTTCCTTCACGCCGTGTCCGGTCGTGAAGAGCAGGTTGCCGCTGGGCAACACCCAGAGTTCGTTGCAACTCGGCGCAGGATGTTCCCACTCCACCTTGCCGTCAGCGGCCACGATGAACACCTTGCCCTGAGTGTAATCCGCGCACGCGAAGCGATGCCCCTCGGCGAAGGCCGCCATGGTGAAGTGGAACAGCAGCCACATTGCGAAACCGGAGGTGATGCGAGTGGTGGCAGGCAATAGAATGTTTCTCATTGTGCGCGGTGATTCTGGTTGAGTTCACGGCTCATTCTTGTTCTTGGTGGATTCATTGGCATGGGGCGCGATGGCGGCACGCGCGGCGGAATCTTCCACACGTTCGTCAAACGTCGCGCTGCTGAAATCGAGCTGGTAGATCATCCCCTGGTAGCCCACCACGTACAAGCCGCCTTTTTCATCCGTGGCAAAGGAAGTGATGGACTGGGGTGATGTGGCAAGCTGGCGAACGGTTTTGAGCAATCGATTCTCCTGCGTCAGCCCCCAGATGCGCTTCGATTGGTGGTCGCCAAAAACATAGACGCCGTGGAAAGATGAGTGTTTGTCGCCTCGATACACGTGGCCACCCATCAATGCTGATCCATGCTTGCGCCAACTGGCGAAGATTGGCGGAACGTAAACGGCGCCTTCCTTGCGGTGTTGATTGGAAAAGAGTTCGAAGCCTTCATAAACATTCCAGCCGTGATTTTCTCCACGGCGGACGATATTGATTTCGTCGCCCCGCTCCTGCCCAAGATCGGCCACCCATAGGTTACCGGTGACGGGATCGAAGCTGAATCGCCAAGGCTCACGAAGTCCGTACGCCCAGATTTCCGGCCGGACGTCCGACCGGCCACGAAACGGATTGTCGGCCGGAATGCCGTAGGGCAGCCCCTCATCATGCCGGTCAACGTCGATGCGGAGCATCTTGCCAGAGAGAAGCCGCAGATCCTGGCCGTAGCCTTGCGGATCGAAGTTCGGCGCGTAGTCACCCATGCCCAGATACAGGAAACCATCAGGCCCAAATGCAATGCAGCCGCCGTTGTGATGCTCCGCCACGCTCACGATCTTCAGTAACCGTCGGGATGGCCGGTCGGAATCCCGCTTGAAGTCCGGCGCAAATTCTCTCTCCACTAGAACCGTGGCAATCTTGCCGTCCTCGAACACCTGATGCTTCAGGTAATACTTCCGGTTCTCGCGGAAGAGCGGATGGAAGGCGAGGCCGAGCAGACCATTCGGACCACGCGCGCTGAACACTTCCGGGGTGAAGTCGGCGAACACGGATGTCCTGTCGCCGCTTTCGTGCTTCTCGATCAACCAGATCTTTCCGGCCTGATGCATCGCCAGAAAACGTTGCGCGAATCCCGGCACCTGGCCGAACCAAACCAAACCCAACTGTACATTACCCGCTGCGTTGGCAGAGGCGGGCGGCACTCGAAGTTCATCACTAAGAAATGGCCGCAATGTGATGGGACGTGTCAGTTGCGGAATCGTCTCTGGCATTCCCCGATGGCTCGTGAGCGCATTCACAGGCTGCTTGAGGCTCACGAGATACTCGATCAAGTCCGTGAATTCCTGGAGCGACAAGCCCGCCTGCAATCCTTCCGGCATAAGGGAAAGACCGCTGCCTCGCTGTGTCCTGATGTCACCCGTGGCGATGCGGACCCGTTGCCCGTCTCCACCCATCAATTCAATCCCCGAGTCCGTCACCTGCTTCAGCACGCCCTGTTATTCTTCGCCGGATTTGGTCTCCACCAGTGTCGAGCTGTAACCCACCGCAATCGTGGCCGAGGGCATGAGCACCGCGTCGATGAGGTCGCGGCGCGCAAACTGATCCCCAACCGCGGACAAATCCGGTCCCGCTTTGATGCCATGGCCATCGATCGGGTGGCACCTTGAACAGCCTCCTCTCTGTTCATCCATAAAAAGTTTCACCCCTTGCAGAGCATCGCCATCATGCGTCATGGCGAACTGGTGATACTGCTCCGTCGTCCTGGCCTGCCCGTTCCCGGATGGACTCTGAGCCAAACTCAGAAGGGCGGTGCCCGACACGCAAAGGAGCGTCAGAGAAGCTGGAAGGAATTTCGACGACTCAATTCTCATCGCTGGGCAAAGGTGCATCAAGCATGTGCATGTTCAAGTCCCAGACGCAGTGGATGAGACTTGTACTCGATCATGGTGTCGTCCTCACTGGTTCTTATTGATGTGAGTCAAGCCCACAGCCCGAGCGTGCGGCGAGACTTCCTGCGCTCACATGAGCCGGATTGTGTAGGGCCATAGACCAAGACTTGAACCAGCGCAGCTGAAGATGCGAGCCCTCATCACCCATCAAAGAACTCCACTGCTCGCACTGTGAGTGGCGTTGATTGTTCTCGTTCAACCCTTGAGGGCTGACACCGCTGGCGAAGTAGTGGTCTTTGATCAGCAGTATGATCTCAAGAATAGTTCCGCCCAGGACGCGATCGCCTCGGAATCGAAAGCTTTGTCCGGTCGGGTTCTTCACATGGTCACGGGACAGCAACCCCAATGGCCCGGCATCTCGCTCCGCGCGCCGGGCGGGCATTGGAACCTCTCGCCTCACGAGCAGGTGGCTGTCACGCTGCGGAAAACCGGCACGAAAGACATGCGCGTGAACTGCCACGTCGCCCGAGCCGCCGGCGTGAGACAAATACGGCGGCTGGGCGAACCTCTGGCGTTGTGGCTGCGAATACGCAATGAACAACGGGCAAGCCTGATTCTCAGCCTCATCACACTCAGGGGGAAAGCGGCGGACGACTAACTCCGATGTATTTCAAACGCGTGCGCGTTTCTCCTGCCGCCCGAACCTTCCGACAAGTGTGAGGGCACGTGATACTCTTCCGCCACCACCCTTCGAGCTTGCAGCACGTCAACTCCCGTCCATCCTTCCACACATGCGCATCCATTATCTCGGAGCCACCCGGACAACCACAGGCTCCATGTATCTGGTCGAGGTCAATGACCAGAAAATCCTTCTCGAGTGCGGCCTGTACCAAGGCAGGCGAGAGGAATCAATCCAACGGAACTGTTGCTTCCCATTCGATCCGTCGAAGGTGGAGGCCGTCGTGCTCAGTCACGCGCACATCGATCATTCGGGAAATCTTCCCAACCTCTGCAAGCAAGGATTCGCCGGCAGCATTTTTTGCACGTTCGCCACCCGAGACCTGGCCTCGATCATGTTGGAGGATTCGGCGCAAGTGCAGGCGGACGACGCCGTATTCGTTTCGAAGAAGCGAGCCAAGCTGGGTCTTCCTCCCGTCGAACCCCTCTATACACAAATCGAGGCGGAGAAAGCCGTCCGCCAGTTCGTGACGCTCAATTACGATCGCCCGATACGTGTCGCCGACGGAGTGACCGTAACGTTCCGAGACGCGGGCCACATCCTTGGTTCCGCCCAGGTGATTCTCGATGTGCGGGAAAATGGCAGGAAGTTCCGCTTCCTGTTCAGCGGCGATGTCGGGCGCGGAAACGACGACATTCTCCGCGATCCCGCGCCTGTGGAGAACGTGGACTTTTTGCAGATCGAGAGCACCTACGGCGACCGTGAACATTCTGAGCGAGCCGATGCGCGTGATGAAGTGGCCCGCCTGCTTCACCAGACGCTCGTCGAACACAAAGGCAAGGTGATCATCCCGGCCTTTTCCGTCGGGCGCACTCAGCAGATCGTTTACACGCTGCATCAATTGACGCACGAGGGTCGCATTCCGACGGTGCCGATCTTCGTGGACAGCCCGTTGAGCGTGAATGCCACCGAGGTGTTTCGCCTCCATCCGGAATGCTTCAATGAAGAGATTTACCGGTTCCTGCGCACGCGCGACAACCCCTTCGGCATGGAGAATCTCACCTACATCCGCGAAGTGGCCCATTCGATCAAACTCAACTCACTCAAAGATCCAGCCATCATCATCAGCGCTTCAGGCATGGCCGAAGCCGGACGAATCCGCCACCACTTGAAGAACAACCTTGGCGATCCGAGCAACCTGATCCTCTTCATCGGCTTCTGCGCCGAACACACTCTGGGAGCACAGATCATCGCCGGCCGTGAGACCGTTAACATCTTTGGTGAACCTTGCGCCGTTAAAGCCCGCGTCGCGTCGATCAACGCTTTCTCCGGCCACGCGGATAAAAATGAACTCCGCCGCTATGTCGGGAAGATCAGCGGCGACATCAAGAAGATCGCCGTTGTGCATGGCGAGGAAACCCAGGCGCTGGCTTTCGGCAGAACATTGCGCGTGATGAAGCCCGACGCAGATGTCATTGTGCCTGATTACAAGCAGATCATTGAGTATTGAACGTTTTGCCGGGGAGGGGTTCAAAAGAACGGGGAGACATGACAAAAGTTTTTCGAGCAACAGTTTTGGCGGCCGCGATTGCCGGCGGCATTCTGGCTGACCGTTTGTGGATGCGCTGGCATCGCACGGCTCCGGCCCGAAGTTTCAAATCCATCACCGCGACGCCCCGTCCTCTGCCACCGATCAAACCCTCCAGGTCAGCGCCGCGTCCGGGCCGCCCGAATGGCGCTCAAGCCTCGATCCTCCTCGCGGATCTTCCGGCGGCGATTGAGGCGGCGCTCGCACACACACCGGAAAAGCGCTACCCGGAAATTCAGCGGATCGCGGGCGCTGTCGCACTCAATGATATTGCTGCCGCCATCGGCCTGGCTGACAAAATTCCCAACCTCAATTTGAGGCGCCACTTCGTCCAGACGCTCATTCGACGACTCGGCGAGACGGATCCAGCCGCGGCGATGGCTCACGCCCGCACCCTGCCGGGCCAGCAACAGGACCAGGTGATCGCGGAAATTGTCGCCGTGTGGGCTGAGCATGATTTGGGCGCGGCGTCGGAATGGGTCAAAGAACTTCCGCCAGGGAATTTGAAGCGGGATGCGGCCAACCGGATCATCAACCAGATGGCGCAGCTCGATCCCAGGGGAGCCTTCGAGTACTCGGCGAGCTTTGCGGATGTCGCCCTCCAAAGAAACTCACGACACACCATTCTCTCACAGTGGGCCGCTCAGGATCCGGTGCAAGCCGCAGGCAAGGCGATGGAGCTCCCTGCTGGCTGGCAGCGAGATAGTGCGCTCCATGCCGTGGCCAATCGCTGGGCGGAGACCGATCCCAAGGCGGCGGCGGATTGGGCGGCCACGCTGCCGAACAGCCGGACGCGTGATCACGCGCTCCGGGGCGTCATCGATCAGATGTCTCAGACCAATCCGAAGGAAGCCTTGGAGTTCATCGGAAAGATCGCTTCATCCAATTTCCGGCGCGACATGCTCTACTCCTCCGTCCAAATTTGGGCCGGCACGGATTCTGAAGGGTTGCTCCAATGGATCGGACAAATGCCCGACAGCCCGACCCGGCGTCAGATGCTGGAAGTTGCGGGCAATCAGATCGCGTCGTCGGATCCAGAGCGCGCCCTCACCCTCGCGCAAGATTTGCCAGCCAGTTCGCAGAAGAACAACATCCTAGCGCAGATAGCCTCAGGCTGGGCTGCCAGGGATCCACAGGCTGCATTGAATTGGGCTTCGGCACTTCCGGACGGCTCGGCGCGCGGCGTGGCTCTTCAGAACGTCGTCAGCCAGTGGTCTCAAAACGATCCGCACGCCGCGATGGAATACGCCAGCTCTCAACTCACCGGAGCGACTCGCAACCAGGCCATCCAAAACGCGCTTCAAGGATTGTCTCAATCTGACCCGCAGGCCGCGCTCGAAGCCGCCAACACACATCTCACCGGTAACGCGCGCCAGAACGTGGTCGCCAACGCTGTTGCCAACTGGGGTCAGAGCGATCCGCAGGCTGCCGCGGAATACGCGACCACTCTGCCTCCCGGCCAGATGCGCAATCAGGCCCTGAGCCAGCTCGCGTCCAACTGGGCACAAACAGATCCAGACGAGGCATCCACCTGGGTGAAAAGCTGGCCTCCCGGACCTGCCCAGCGCGATGCCATGCGCAACCTCATCGAGCCCCTCATTCAGAACAACCCCACCCGGGCAGCGGACATGGCGCTGGCACTACCGGCGGGACAGACTCGCAACGAAATGATTGGCAACGTCGCTTCGCAATGGGCGGGACACGATTTGGACGCGGCGCTCAACTGGGTTCAACAATTGCCCGATCAGAAAACCCGCGAGCAAGCGCTGAACAGCATGAGCTACGCGCTGGTTCAGCGCGATCCGGAGTCTGCCGCCGCTTACGCGCTCAATCAACCTGCTGGCAGCGGTCGGAATGGATTGCTCAACACTGTCGCGTCCCAGTGGGCAACCAGCGATCCGCAAAAGGCCGTCGCATGGATCGGCTCCATGTCCGATCCTCAACTGCGCTCCCAACTTTACAACAACGCCGTCGGGAGTTGGGCCGAGCAATCGCCCCAAGAGGCCGCCGAGTTCACGGCAAAACTCCCGCCCGGCGACGAGCAAAACAATGCCGCTTCCGCCGTTGTCAGCCATTGGAGCAACACCGATCCGCAAGCCGCAGCCGCCTGGGCCAATACCTTCCCAGCCGGCCCGGCTCGCGACGACGCCTTGCAAAACGTCGCCCGCAACTGGGTTCAGAACGATCCTGCCGGTGTGGAATTGTGGGCAAACCAGTTACCCCGCGATCAATCTTTCGACAAAGTTGTAGGAAGTGTCATCGATTCCCTCGCCGGGTCCAGTCCCGATATCGCTGCTCGCTGGGCCGAGAACCTGGCCGATGACCAGAACCGGAATCAGAAGCTCGAAATGATCGCCAACAACTGGCTCAACCAGGATGAAGCAGGTGCCCTCGACTGGATCGCCAGGTCCGACATGCCCAACGAAGTGAAAGAACGTCTGCTCAACAGAAATACTCCCACTGCTTCAAACCCAGGAGGCATGTCACCAGCACTGCGACGTCGTTATGGAATTCAGTGAGCGCCTGCATCACCCTGGCTTGTGAACGATGCAAAGGATCCTCGGCTTTCTCCCACGCCCCAGAAACAAATCCAACGCCTCCGCTTCGTTTACCTTGGTCGCTGATCACTCCGTCCGTTTTTAGCATCTCGGCTGAACATTTGATGATCCTGTCCGCACCGTGGCGCTCATTCAGGAAACACTGGATGCGCATCGACGTGCCCGCTAGCCTTTCCGTATGAACTCCGAGTTTTCAGCACGAGCGCGCAGTCCGCGGTTGATTGACTGCGTCATCAGCACAGTCCTACATGTCGCTGCGATTCTCTTTTGCCTGACTTGCCAAATCATTCGCGCCGCGGAAGCGGCTGAACTTCCAGGCACGAACGATGTGGATCATGCCGGTCTCATCCGGGGCTGGAACTCCGAGAGCCTGGCGCGCGGTGAGAAGTTGTACAATTCAATCTGCATCACCTGCCACGGAAACCTCACTCAAGCTGGTTCGTTACCGACCTCGCGCGCATTCTGGAAGGAGCCGTTCAAAAATGGCAGCGATCCGTTCAGTCTCTACAAGACGCTCACGGATGGTCTCGGGCAGATGCCTTCGTGGACGTTTCTAGCACCAGACCAGCGGTACGATGTCATTCACTTCCTTCGCGAGACGTTCCTCAAGCCGTACAATCCGTCCGCGTTCTTCAAGGTCAGCGAGGGCTATCTTGCGGGACTTCCAAAAGCCACGGGTGCGTTTCAGAAGACGGCTGAAATGATCGAGTTTGAAAAGGGACCGAAGTATCAGCGAATGAATTTCGGCCCCGCGCTTTTCTGGACAGTCCAGGTCGAGACGAACAACATCGCTTACAAAGGAATCGCCGTCCGGCTCGACGCTGGTACTGGTGGCGTGTCGAAAGGCCGCGCATGGATGCTTTACGACCACGACACCCTGCGCGTCGCCGCCGCGTGGACGGGAGACAAATTCGTGGACTGGCAGGGCATTGCTTTCGACGGCTCGCACGGAACACACGCGAGCATCGTCGGCGAGAAGGCGTTCGTGAATCCGGTCGGGCCTGGTTGGGCGGACCCCAGGACCGGAAGCTTTGGTGACCCGCGTTTTCGCGGCCGTGACGGAAAACGTTATGGACCGCTGCCGCGCGAGTGGGCTCGCTTCAAGGGTGTTTATTTGAGCGAAAGCAATGTCGTCATTTCCTACACAGTCGGTGACGCGGAAATCCTGGAGCAGCCGGGCTGGATGCAGCGCGAAGGACTTTCGCTATTCACACGCACACTGAACATCGGCAAGTCGAGCAACGATCTTTTGCTTCGGATCGCGCCGCAAAATGTGGCAGTCACGGTCTCGGGTTTCAGCCAGCAGAGGATCCGCGCTCAAGACGGCCATCAGCTTCTTCAACTGAAAGCGGCGGAAACGCCCCTGCGATTTACAATCCAGATCGCAAATCCGACGGCGCAGATCGAATCACGGAAGCTTGAGGACGTCATGCGCGCCAGTGCCGCGCCCTCGGATCTCGCTTCTTTGACCCGAGGCGGCGCAGCGCGGTGGAACCCTCCATTTGCGACGCATGGCAAGCTTGGCAGCGAGGATGGCCCATTTGCGGTGGATGAAATCATCCCCCCATCTGACTCTCTGACGCCCTGGCATTCGTGGATGCGTTTCGGCGGCTTCGATTTCTTCCGGGATGGAAAGCGCGCGGCCATTTCCACCTGGAACGGTGATGTCTGGCTGGTCAGCGGCATCGATGGTGATCTTGACCAACTGATCTGGAAGCGGATCGCCACCGGCCTCTTTCAGCCGCTCGGCGTAAAAATTGTTGATGAAACAATTTATGTGACATGCCGTGACATGATTGCGCGGCTGCATGATTTGAACGGCGATGGCGAGATCGATTTCATCGAGAACTTCAACAACGACCACCAGGTGACGGAACACTTCCACGAGTTTGCGATGGGTTTGCAGACGGACCGTGATGGGAATTTTTACTACGCCAAGTCCGCGAGGCACGCGCTGCCGGCGCTCGTGGCCCACCATGGAACGTTGCTCAAGGTGAGCAGGGACGGCAGTCGCACGGAGATCCTCGCGAATGGCTTCCGCGCGGCCAACGGAGTTTGCGTCAATGATGACGGCACTTTTTTCGTCACGGATCAGGAAGGCCACTGGACGCCCAAGAATCGCATCAACTGGGTCCATCCGGGAGGGTTTTTCGGAAACATGTTCGGCTATCATGATCGCACGAGCGCGGCGGACAAAGACATGGAGCAACCGCTCGTCTGGATCACAAACGACATGGATCGTTCACCCGGCGAACTTCTGTGGGTGACCAGCAACAACTGGGGACCGCTCAAAGGGTCGCTTCTGAACCTGTCCTACGGCACCGGGCGCATTTTCGTGGTGCCGCATGAGAACATTGGCGGACGCCTTCAAGGCGGCGTGGTTCAGCTTCCGATACCTGATTTTCCCACCGGAGTGATGCGCGGACGATTCCATCCGGGCAACGGCCATCTCTACGCTTGCGGCATGTACGCCTGGGCGGGAAATCGCCAGACAGACGGAGGTTTTTATCGCGTTCGCGCCACGGGCAAGCCGGTGCAATTGCCGGTTGGCTTGCACGCGCGCCCCAACGGAATTCAAATCAATTTCTCCGATCCGCTGGATCCTGCCGCAGCCGCGGATGCCGGGAATTACTCCGCAAAAGCCTGGTCGCTAAAACGCAGCGCCAACTATGGCTCCAAGCACATCGATGAACACAGGCTCATCATCACGAAAGCGGCACTGGCCGCGGATGGGAAGAGCGTGCTCCTTGAAATTCCCGAACTGCAGCCCACCTGGGGGATGGAAATCAAATGCAACCTTCGTGGCGCTGATGGCAGGGCGTTCAATCGGGTGATCCACAACACGATCCACCAGCTCGGTTCCATGTCGCCGTCCGATAAATGACCTCTGCTGTTCCTTGGAGTGATCCAAAATTCCGGCCCGGATATTTAACCCGCACTCCCACTGCAAACTCCGCGGAAAGTGCGGGCGTGACAAAGGCGGTGAAGCAACGGTTCAATCCCCGTCCGATGAAAGTCCTGGTTGTTGGTTCTGGTGGAAGAGAGCACGCGCTGGTTTGGAAACTGGCGCAGTCGCCGCATGTCACTCAACTCTGGTGTGCCCCGGGCAACGCGGGCATCGGCAAGGAACGACTCGCTCGAACCGGCGGGCCTGTTCAATGCGTGAACATCGGCGCGGAAGATTTGCCGAAGTTGGTGGCGTTTGGGCTGGAGCAGAAGGTTGATCTAACAGTCGTCGGGCCGGATGGTGCCCTCGCTCTTGGGATCGTTGATCTGTTTCAATCACGAGGCCTCCGGATCTGGGGGCCAAACCAGCACGCCGCCCGGTTCGAGTCTTCGAAGGCGTTCTCGCAGGACTTCATGCAAAAACATGGAATTCCCACTGCGAAGTCGGGCACGTTCAACAACCCCGTCGCTGCAAAACACTTTGCCGATTCTCTAGGCGGGCGGTGCGCTGTGAAAGCCGACGGCCTCGCGCTTGGCAAAGGTGTTCTTCTGACGGGCAACGTGGAGGAAGCAGGGAGCGCAATTGACGACATCATGGTCAGCAAGGCTTTTGGCGCAGCCGGGCAGCGGATTGTGATCCAGGAATTGTTGGAAGGGATGGAAATTTCCCTGCACGCCCTGTGCGACGGGCGGACGGCAAAGCTTTTTCCCCCGGCTCAAGATCACAAACGCGCCTTGGACGGCGACCAGGGGTTGAACACCGGCGGAATGGGAACCTACTCGCCCGCGCCATTCCTCACGGATGCGGAGCTCGCGGCGGTTGGACGGCAGATCCTTGAACCGTGGCTCAAAGGTTGCGCCACCGAGGGCATTGATTTTCATGGCCTGCTGTATCCCGGTGTGATGCTGACGAGCGCGGGACCAAAGGTGCTGGAGTTCAACGCGCGCTTCGGCGATCCGGAAACCCAGGTGTACCTGACGCGGCTGGAGAATGATCTGGTCGAATTACTCGAAGCCAGCATAGACGGCACGTTGGATCGCATTCAATTGAAGTGGAGCGAGTGCGCGTCGGTCTGCGTGGTCATGGCTTCAGGCGGTTATCCCGGGAATTATCCCAGGGGAAAAATCATTTACGGGTTGAACGAAGTGGAGCATCTGCCGAACACGAAAGTGTTTCATGCGGGGACGGCGATGTTGGGCGGCGATGTTGTCACCAGCGGCGGCCGCGTGCTGGGAGTCACCGTCTGGGCGGAGGATCTGGCTGCGGCGAAAGTGGCGGCTTATGATGCGGTGGCGAAGATTCGATTCGACGGCGCGCATTTCCGGCGGGATATTGCCTCCAAGGCGCTGCGGTAGAGTTTGGACTCCATCGGTCGTCTGATAATTCCATGATTAAATTGTTTCTATCTCTCGTGGTCTTTGCCGGCGTTTCCGGCATTGCCCTGCAACCGGCGCTCGTCGCGCAGACGAACCAGCTTGCGCCATTCCAGGAGGTTTATGGATTGTTGCGCTCCAACCTGCCTTCGTTAACCGAGCAGGAGCTCAACGCGGCAGCCGTCGAAGGACTGGTGAGCCGGTTGAAGGGGCGGGCATTGCTTGTGTCGGATCCCCGGGCGCAGACCAACGCTCCGCCGGCGGGTGGTGTCCTCGTCCGCAAGCCCGCTCTCTTCGACAAGAATTTTGGTTACCTGGGGATTGATCAGATGGCAGAGGGGTTGGGCAAAGCCTTCGATGCGGCCTACGACAGCCTGGCGGCTACAAATAAACTCAAGGGCTTGGTGCTCGATCTTCGCTTCACGACCGGGCGCGATTATGAAGCGATGGCAGACGTTGCAAGCCGCTTTGTGGAGAAGGGCCGACTCCTGGCAAAGCTTTCGGGAACGAGTGTCGAGTCTTCGGATCGCGGCAAAGGCATCCCGCTTCCGCTGACGATTCTCGTCAATTCGGAAACGGCGGGCAGCGCGGAAGTGTTGGCGGCGGTCCTCAACGAGTCCAAGGCGGCGCTCATCATCGGAAACAACACGGCCGGTAATGCCCACTCTTACCGTGACTTTCCATTGAGCGACGGAAGGACGCTCAAAATCGCCACGGGTGCGATTGAACTCGCCAATGGGAAGACGCTTTCCGCGCGAGGCGTGGTTCCCGACATCGCTGTCACCGTCAGCACCCAGGCGGAGCGGGCCTACCTCGATGATCCATATCGGATCAATGCCAGACCAGGAGCACCACCCTCGACATTGGTTCAAATCCCAGGCGTAGCCCACCGACGCAGGCTGAATGAAGCCGAGCTGGTCCGGATGCGGCGCGAGTCAGATGATCCGGCTGACCTCCCGGGCACTCCTGCAAGCGAACCGGCTAAACCGGCTATCACCGACCCTGTTCTAGGACGCGCTGTCGATATTCTAAAAGGAATGGCGGCCTTCCAGCGGCGACAATGATCCGGCAATTATTTTATTTTCCCTGGATTGGACTCCGCCTCGTCCGGTATTCGCGTTTCGAGCGGATGCAGTTCCAGCTTGCGGAAGAAGATTTCCGAACCTTCGCACTGAAGCAGGATTTGTCCGGATGAGGGCCAGACATTGATGGCCTCGTTTACCGTGACGCCGTTGAAGTGGATCGTGATTCGATCGCCACGACAGATGCACTCAATGTGATTCCATTCGCCCGGTGAGCGCTCGACATCCCGCGAACCGCGGAAGTCCAGCAGATCCTTCCATTGCGGATCCTTCCCGAACCAATTCAGCCGGCCCCAGCGCTCGATACTCTGCTGGCGGCCACCTCGTTCCCAGGTGAACCAGCCGTCGGCATCGCGTTGACCGGCGACCTCGGCGGTGAGCTTCGGCGCGATGAGATGTCCTTGAGCGTTCGTGCCGCGAATCAGGAGAAAATCACCCAGGGCTCCCTGGAAAATGTTGCATTCAATCGCGGACTTGAACGCTCCGCGTCCATCGTGGCTGTTGCCATCCGGGCCGATGCTGTGGAGGAAGATTCCTGAATCGCGCGCTTTGCCGACGCGGTCGCCCCAGGAATAATTGCGCCCTCCCCATTTGAACTCCGCGACCAATCGATAGTCCCGGTAGCTTTGCGCGGTGGCAAGGTAGCCAAGGCCATCGCCGGAAATGCGGATGCAACCGTTCGTGACCGCGAAGACGCTGCGAGGATCAGCCCGTTGCGAGTCCACAAGCCATGTGTGGAAGCCTTGAAGATCAACTCCATTGAAGAGCCGAATCAGTCCTTTCGTCGGCGCGATCGCGTCGGCGCTTCGACCTTCAATGGAGAAGAGGAACGATGCTGCGAAGATCAGAACGACTCCCGGGGACAAGTTCGATGGGCCGACAAGTTTCACGGCGCTCACCCTATCCCAAATCTCGCATGGAGGAAAACTTCGATTGCTCCGGGACATCGCGTTCACTAACATCTCGCGCAACCCAATAAAGCGCTTGCGCTGACAGGATGACGTGTGGACGCATCCAAAAGCCCGGCAGAACAAATTATGGAAAAAGTAGTTTCTTCAAGTCCCGCCCAGCCGGAAGTCCGGAGTCTGCGGGAGCTTTCATCCCATCAGTGGAAGTCAGGAATCGCCGCGTGGCTGGGCTGGTTGTTCGACGGGTTGGACATGCACATCTACACCCTGGTGGCGCTTCCGTTCGTCGCGGAATTGATGCGCCTGCCCGTGACCGATCCGAACGTCGGGCGGCATGGCGCGTTGATCAATGGCGCGTTCCTTGTGGGCTGGGCACTTGGTGGAGCGTTCTTTGGCCGGCTCGGGGACTTGCTCGGTCGCAGTCGGGCCTTGTGCTTGACGATCCTGACCTACGCCGCGTTTACCGGTCTATCTGCATTCGCAACGGAGTGGTGGCATCTGCTGATTTTCCGCTTTCTCGGCGCGCTCGGAATCGGGGGTGAATGGGCGGTGGGAGCGTCGTTGCTCTCGGAAACCTGGCCCAAGCGCTGGCGTCCGTGGATTGCGGCCACGTTGCAAACGGCGGTGAACCTCGGTGTGTTGCTGGCATGTTTCGCCGGTTACCTTTTCGAGAAGCAACCGCCGCGATGGATCTTTCTCGTCGGAGTGATCCCCGCGCTGCTGGTTCTTTGGATCCGCCGTGCCGTGCCGGAAACGGAGGAATGGCAAAACGCCAGCGCCAATGCGCCCAAACCCCGGTTGATCGAATTGTTCCGTGGCAGTGTGGCCCCAAACACCTGGCGCGCGCTGACTGTTTGCGCGGTTGCACTGACGGCGCACTGGACATTCATGTACTGGCACCAGACTCACATCCGCAACCTCCCGGAAGTGGTGAATCTCGATGCGGCACAAAAGAACCGTGTCGCGGTACAGGCGCTGTTTCTGGTCATGTTTGCTTCCATCATTGGCAATTACGCGTCGGCATTTGTGGCAAGGTTTCTCGGATACCGCCGCGCGGCGGCGGCTTCTCTGGGCGCTTACTTTTTCGTCATGATGGGTGCGTATGGTACCGCTCATGACTTGCACACTTTGTATTATTGGCTGTTTGCGATCGGAACATGTCAGGGCGTCTTCGGACTGTTCACCATGTGTTTGCCGCCGCTGTTTCCGACACTGCTCCGCACAACTGGCGCAGGTTTTTGTTACAACATCGGACGCATCGTCGCGGCCGGAGGGACGGTGTTCTTCGGCGTGTTTACCAAAGTGGGTGATTACCGGATGGCCTTGTTTTACGCGGGATTTCTCTTCATTCCCGCCACTCTTGCCGCGCTCCTGCTACCCGAACCGCCCGACGAAAATTCCAAGGCCGGGCCACTGGCCGACTGAGACGGCGGCACCGTCGGGGCTCCACCGATCTGAATACGATTCTTGCCTGAGCCGCAGCTCGTCTTAATCTTCCACGGTTTCGAAGGATCAAGAGTAGTTCATGGACTCAAATCGCAAGAGTGAGCTGGCCAGCCGGTTGATGTACTATCCGCTGTTGCGGATGCTGCTGCTCGACCGGTGGTTTCGGTTGGGGCTCCCGGTCTTTCTGGGAGTGATTGCCGTCGCTGTTCTCGCACTGCCAAAATTCTGGGTCACGAGCCCGCCGGATGTTGTTCCCGCAATCAGGGTCAGCATTGTGGATCGCATCCAGGCGTGGTCGTTCAAGCGCACCGCGCATCGCGCCGTGGCGGATCGTAACCATGAAGAAGCCCAGTCCTCTTGGATGGTCGCAGTGGCGAACAATCCGGCCGACCTGGCCGCGCTTCGCGATTTGCTAGGGCATTTCCTCGAACATGGCGAATCCCTCAAGCATACGAGCCAAGTGGTTCCACAGGCTCAGACCTCAGCAAAACCTTCGGACTGGCTTTGGAAGAATGGGAAGTTGAGTTCCGTCAAGGGGAGCTGGAATGAAGGTGGTGCCTGGGCATCCTGTTGCTCACTGGGGCGCTGGTTCCAGATGGAGGCGGATCTCCGACTTGGAGC
>SIBF01000103.1 GCA_009695275.1 Pedosphaera sp.
GCTACAAATCTTGACGGCGGCACAGACGCACCTGCTTCGTTGCTCACTCAGTCAGAGGCCGCTGCGGGCATCTTCTCTCGTTCGCGCCTCGCATCTGCATCCGTGGCGCTCGCCATCATTCGTAGCCTATCCCGCCGTCTCCTCAGTATGGCAACTGTGCTGGCTGGCCTGATCGAATGGATGCCTCCTCCGCTTCGCAAAGTTCGATGGCGCGGACGCCATCCTCGGGGGTGACAACCGTGGGAGCGTTTCCAGAGCGAATGCTATCCAGGATGTGAGCGAGTTCTTGTGCGTAGCCGTCTTCGCCGTCGGGCTTGATGACCGTCGGTGCGTGTCCTTCTTGGAACAGTTTGAGTGCGTCGCTGCCGCGTGAAAGATCGAAATCGGCCGTCGCCTTCTCGAAGTTGATGGTGAAGCTGGCGCTGAAGCCGAATCCAGGGCTCATGGACCAGCCTCCTTCGGCGTGGACGATGGCTCCGGAAGCGACTTCATATTGCGCGACGACGTGATCGATCGCGCCGGAGAACTTCGTGTAGCCGGACGCGAAAACACGGCGGGGTCGTCCGAAACAGTATTGAACGAAATCAGCATCATGAATGTGCAGGTCGAGCAATGCGCCGCCGGAAAGCTGGCCGTTGAAGAAGAACTGTTGCCCCCATGCCGGCGGTTCAGCCACACGACGGAAACGGGCACTTAAGACTTTGCCATATTTTCCAGAAACAATTGCCTCGCGAGCCCAAACGTATTCCGGCCAGAAACGGACACACATGGCGGGCATGAGGAATGTCTTGGAATGGCGGGCGACGTCGGCCATTTCGCGCGCAAGCTGGGAAGTTCGCGCCATCGGCTTCTCACAGATCACATGCTTGCCGGTACGAAGCGCAGCGATAGCCATCTCTGGGTGAGTGCTGGTCGGCGAGCAGATGTCAACCAACTGAATGCTGTCGTCAGCGAGGAGGTCGGCAAAGTCCCGGCAGGCTTTGACTTCGCGCATGTCGAGCTTGAGCGGCTGTTGATCACCGACATTACCGAAGACCTTCGAGAAGTCGCCGTCGAGGTTGCGTCCGCTTGGGTTGCAGAGGGCGGCGATGCGGGCACCGGGCACTTTGCGGTAGGCTTTGATGTGGGTGGCGGCCATGAAACCAAGGCCCACGATGGCGACGTTGATGGAGTGCATGGATGAATTTCCGGTCAGGAACTGAAACTTGAGCTCAGGCCGCTGGACTTGTTTTGGTGCTTTTCATGGCTTCGATGAACTGCATGAAGCCAGCCGCCTGGTTGCGCAACCGTTGCACGATTTCCGTGTCCTTGAGTCGCCCGGACTCGTCGAGTAACTCGTGAATCTTCGGCAGGAAGACACGTTCCGGGAAGATAAATGCATTCCGGTAACCAAAGATGAGCTGCAAATGTTCGACCGCACGCAGGGCTCCCCACATTCCAGCGCTCAAACCGATGAAACAAACCGGCTTTCGCTCGAAGCTCTCCGGGAACTTGAGCATGTCGATGAAGTATTTGAGGACGCCCGGCAAACTGCCGTTGTACTCGGGCAGAATGACGACGAGTCCGGAGGAGTTTAGGACAGCGTCAGAGAAGGGAGAGAAACTTTGCGGCCTGGCTGAGTATGAACTCGCTTGGAAGATTTCCGGTGGCAACTGCGCCAGGTCGATGAGCTTCGGTGGATGGTTGAACGCACGGTAGAGTTCGGAGACTTGGGCAGCAACCTTGGAGGTGTTGCTGCCGGGTCGGTTGGTGCCAATCAGGATTGTTATCACGAACGAGAGCATGTCGAAGGCGTGCACCGAACTCAAGAGAGCAGGGGAATGAGGATTGCGCCCCTTCATCTAGCCATGTAGAAAACGCCCTTACGTGAAACAAACAGATGCAACAAGCGGCGCTCTAGCTGGAATTTTCCCCGCCGTGTGGACTCCGACGGACACCGAAGGTCGATTGCTCACTTCAGCACTGGAAGCGAATCTCAAGTTCCTGAAGCAAGGCGGAGTGCATGGCTTCATGTCACTGGGGAGCACAGGCGAATTTCCCTTGCTGGAGGTGAAGACGCGTCAGCAGGTGTTGGAAACGACTCTGGCTTGCGCGGATGGGTTGCCGGTTGTCGCGAACATTAGTGACGTGCGACCGAAAGTGGTGCAGGAGCTGGGACGTTTCGCCCGACAGGCAGGGGCCCGGGCGGTGGCAGTGCTGCCGCCGGGTTTCTACAAAGTTGCCCAGAGCGATTTGGTTGAATTCCTTGTCCGGGCTGCGGAAGCTGCCGAACTGCCGATAGTTTTGTACAACTTCCCGGAACGCGTCGGGATGCGGATCGAGTTGGAAACGGTGGAGGCAGTGGCGGACCGCGTGCCGGTCGCCGGTTTCAAACAGAGTGGTGATGAGTTTAGTTATCATGAACCCGTTGTGCGCCTGGGGCGTGAACGAGATTTCGTGGTTTTCACCGGCGCGGATACAAGGTTGGCCGAGGCGCTTGGCATCGGGGCACGAGGAGCGATCACGGGAATGGCCAATGCGGTGCCCGAGCTGATGGTGGAAATCTTTTCGGCCTGTAGTGCTGGAACACCGGAGAAGGCGGACCTGGCAACGGAACGGATGAAATCGCTCGGGCCGATCATCGACAGTTTGTGGTTTCCGCTAAACATATCAGCTCTGATGAAGGCGCGAGGCTTGGAAGTTGGAGTACCGAAGGAAGTTGTCTCCAGCGAAAGCATGGCGCGCCACGATGAGCTGGTGAACCGTTTCGCCGCAGTGTTTCGGGAGTGGCGGCTGATTTGAGTTCAGTCAATTGGACCCGGTTCGACGGGCGAGAAACGAGGACAAGGTTGCGGTAAAAACCCCGGTTCTGAAATTTAACTGAATGTCCGACTCACTCGTCATCAATGAAATCTACCTTAGCCTCCAGGGTGAGAGCACATTCGCGGGGTTGCCCTGCGTTTTCATCCGGCTCACCGCTTGTAATCTTCGATGCTCCTATTGCGATTCGGCTTATGCGTTCACAGAGGGCAAACGAATGCTGAGTGATGAAGTGCATGCTGAAGTGACCCGGCTTGCGACAGGCTTCGCGACAAGCGGAACAGGGTTTCGACTGCCGCTGGTTGAACTCACGGGTGGAGAACCTCTGATGCAGAAGAGTTCGCTGCCGTTGATGCGATCCCTCTGCGATCAAGGATTCACGGTGCTGCTGGAGACCAGCGGCGCGCACGACATCGCGCCGGTTGATTCACGGGTGCGGCGGATCATGGATTTGAAATGCCCGGGCAGTGGGGAGGTGGCGCGGAATCGATGGCGAAATATCCCGCATCTGAAGCAGGCCGATGAAGTGAAATTCGTGATTGGGACGGTTGAGGACTACGAGTGGGCGAAACAGATTCTTGCGGAACACAATCTCGCCAGCGTCTGCCCGGTGCTGTTCTCATGGGTGGCACCACTGCGGGACCATCAGCGCGATTCATCGCTCAAGCCAGTTCCTGGAGGGCAACATCCGCTTACGCGCCTGGAACTGGTGGAGCGCATCATCGAGGATCGATTGCCGGTCCGCTTCCAACTTCAAATGCACAAGTTCATCTGGCCGCCCGACGAGCGTGGGGTCTGACCGAGGATAAAATTGTAGTGAAGAAGCCAGTCAACGAGGTGTTCGATCTGCTGAGGCAGTATGAGTCACGCAATGTTACGTTCATTGAACCGGATGGCTCGTGGCCGATTTTATGGAAGCGGTCCAGGGGAGTTCATGTGTGGGATGAGATGGGCCGTCGATACCTGGATTTGACGGGCGCATTCGGAGTTGCCGCCGCCGGGCATGCGAATCCGCGAGTCGTCCTCGCTGGGCAGCGGCAGATGGGGAGACTGCTCCATGCGATGGGTGATGTGCACCCTCATCGACTGAAGGCGGAATTGGCTCGAGAACTCAGCCGACTGACGTTTGAACGCTGGTCGGAGGATTTCGGGGCGAAAACTGTCACCGGGAAGACTATCTTTTGTAATTCCGGCTTTGAGGCAGTCGAGGCGGCTTTGAAAACGGCGATGCTCGCAACGGGTCGGTCCGGGGTCATTGCCTTTCATGGTGCCTATCACGGGCTGGGCTACGGTGCGTTAAATGTAACTCATTGTTCGCATTTTCGAGGTCATTTCATCGAACAGCTTGGGGGCTTTGGACGTTTTGTCCCGTTTCCACGAACTTCCGAGGATTTGCCGCCCATCGAAGCTCAAATCAAACGGTTGCTCCGATCGAAACGTATCGGTGCCATCCTCGTGGAGCCGGTTCAGGGCAGGGGAGGCGTCAACATCCCGCCTGTGGAGTTCCTCCCAATGCTGCGAAAGATTTGCGATGAAGCGAAGGCGTTGTTGATTGTGGATGAGGTTTTCACCGGCTTCGGGCGAACCGGGAAGTGGTTTGCCTGCGAACACTCGGGGACGACGCCGGACATTGCGTGCTTGGGGAAAGCGTTGACGGGTGGCTTTCCTCTGTCGGCATGTGTTGGGGCTGCCGAAGTCATGGATCAGGCATGGCCGAAATCCACCGGCGAAGCGATCCACACCAGCACCTACCTGGGTCATCCGGTGGGTTGTGCGATGGCGCTTGCGCAGATCAAAGAAATTCGACGGCTCAAGCTCCCGGAGCACAGCGCTGAACTTGGGAGATGGTTAGGCGACGAACTGACACAGCTTCCGTCCCGGAAGGGAATTCGACTGGAGTCGCGGTGCCTGGGTTTGATGGCCGGGGTCGAGCTGACGACGAAAACTGGGGGATCGGGGACTATTATGAGCCTGAAAGTGGTGAAGGAGATGCTGCGGAAGGGGATTCTTGTTCTGCCAGAGGGGGAGCATTCCAACGTGATCAGTCTGACTCCTCCCCTTGTCGTGACGCGCGGGCAACTGGCCGTGGCTGTGAAAGCACTTGCCGAATGCTTATCGAATTCGGCTTCCTTGGACCGGTCAGGCAGCAAGGGCTGGCTTGACCCGCAGTGAACGATGCCGAATCTCATGTCGAAGCATGATCAGGTAGTATCCCGGCCCCCTCTCGCTCAGGTGGGAGGAAGCGTGACGGAAGTCCACCCTGGATTCGGGCATGACGACGCCCGGAGTATAAGTACCAGCTACGCGCATTCTGGCGATCGCGGAGTTACCCAAACTCTGTTCAATATTCTTCGCTTGCATACCAAGAGTTTTTTTGAAAGCAGGATTATGCCCAACGACTCAACTGCTGGAGGTTTTCTAAAAACTTTCTGCCAACCACTCATGTCTTTGAGCACCTGTAGCTGCCCAGTTTCGAACAGGAATGGAATGGAAATTTGGGAGAAAGAATCTCCACTTTCGCGTCGAGAACGTCGTGTGAACTAAGCAAAAATGAAGCTCAAAGAGATGCGGGATTTATTGTCGTCCGAAGGGATTCAATTGACGAAATCCCTGGGTCAGAACTTTCTCCATGATGCGAACCAGCTCGCGCGGATCGTCGCTTCCGCGGAGCTAACTCCTGGTGATCGTGTCTTGGAAATCGGACCCGGTTTGGGGCCTTTGACACAACTGCTGTTGGGGAAAGATGCGCGTGTCCTTGCGATTGAATTCGACCGACGGCTGGTCGAAGTGCTCAGGAAGCGCTGGCTGGAACATCCTGGTTTGGAATTGATTGCCGCTGACGCGCTGAGGTACGTGCGCGAGACTCAGCAGGATTGGTCCGGATGGAAAGTCGTGTCCAATCTGCCTTACTCTGTGGCGTCTCCGATCATTGTTGAGCTTGCTCAAAGCACCATTCCTCCAGAGCGGATGGTTGTAACGCTTCAATGGGAAGTGGCTCGGAGGCTGGTGGCAACCGAGGATGCGGACGAGTATGGAGTTCTCACTCTCCTGGTTCAGTATGCCTACGAAGCTCGGGGCATGTTCAAGATACCTTCGGACTGTTTCTTTCCAGTTCCTGACGTGGATTCTGCCTGTGTGACTTTGGTACGGCGACCGACGCCGCTGTTGCCCCCTGAATTGGCTGGTTCGTTTGAAAAAGTGGTCAAGCGAGGCTTCTCACAAAGGCGCAAGATGATGATGAAGCTTCTGAAAGCGGACTGGCCCGAAGCACGGCTGAAATCTGCTTACGATGAGCTGAGTTTGTCGCCACAGATTCGAGCGGAGAAAGTTTCTCTGGACCAGTTCGTCCGGCTCACTCAGCTTTTGGCGAGTCCAACAGATTCAATGAGTTCCAAATGAGCGAAGAAATTTTCGACATCGTCAATGACCGGGATGAAGTGATCGGTCAGCAACTCCGGAGCGAAGTTCACCGGCTGGGATTGAAACATCGGGCGGTGCATGTCCTCGTTTGCAACGCCAAGGGGGAGCTTTTCCTTCAGAAGCGTTCGATGCTGAAGGATTGTTTTCCTGGCGTCTGGGATTCGTCCGCGTCCGGGCATTTGGATAGCGGTGAGAACTATGACCATTGTGCTGTCCGAGAAGTGAAGGAGGAGTTGGGCTACAAATTGGAGGGTGTCCCAAAGCGGCTCTTTAAGATCGATGCCTGTCCTGAAACGGGGCAGGAATTTGTCTGGGTATATCGCTGCGAGACGGAAGGCCCTTTCACACTTCATCCTGAAGAGATTGAGACTGGTGGATGGTTTTCGACTGCTGAGGTCACACGCTGGGTTTCGGAAAGGCCAGTGGATTTTGCAAGTGGCTTCGTGCGGATTTGGCACGAACTTCCGGAACGTGCGGGTCGGATTTGAATCTCAGGTAACTGTCACCCGGCCGTCCGCATGAAGCCGGGGAACGAGGGGGATGATCCCCGTTTGGAGGCAGAACGGAACATCCGCTGCCAAGCCAGGGATCGTGAGGAGGCGCCGGCCATTGCGAGCTCTTTGGATCGCCGAGGTCAGATCCTTCCGTTCACTGAGAAAGATTTGCCTGGCAATCTGTGCCGAGTCAGCCACTTCCCCCGCCTCGTAGAGCGGCCAGAGCGCGTCACACAAAGCTCCAGCGCCCAGAGTGTCTTCGTAAGACGACTCTTCGTAAGTTCCGCTACAGATAACCAGGAGGTTCCTGGGAGCGGTTTCTCGGATGGCGGCTGCCAAGGCGGTCAGGTTGAGGAATGCTCCAACAAAAGTAGCGGAAGAGTTGACGCATGCCCGTAAAGCCCGGGTGCCGTTTGTCGTTGTCATTATTATCGTCTTCCCTTGGACTCGCTCGTGGCTGAATTCTCGTGGCGAGTTTCCGAAGTCAAAGTCAACGCTGCCCGTCAGGTTGCTGCGAATCCGAAGACCGTCCCGCTCGCCTGCGAGGAGAACGTCTGGCTGTCTGGAGTGAAGATCAAGGGCTTCAGAAATCTCCGCCACGGGTATGATCGCGGTGGCACCGTTACCAAGGGCTGTCACCATCGAGGATGTTGCGCGGAGCACGTCGAAGACGACGCAGGTTGTCTGGCTCAAGTCGCGCCGCCGCAGCGCCTCAAATTCAGCCGGTGAAAAAAGAACTTCCAGAGTCGCAGGGCCGGAACAGATGGCGTGATTCATTGAGTGGAGCGTGATGCCTTGTCTCGATTGTTGGAAGTGTGTTTTGTCCGCATGTAATGAAACAGGTACTGTTGGGCGTAGCCGCCATTTGGACCGAAGTGGCGTTCGGAAAACTCCAGAATCTGTTGTGGAGTCACTTTCCGTTTTCGAGGAAAGTAAAGTTCACGCAACGCCCGCATGATCCAGACATCCACGGGGAACGCCTGCGGGAATCCGTAGCCAAACAGGAGAACACAATCCGCGATTTTTCGTCCCACACCTGGAAAGAGCAGCAGTCGCGCGCGAGCCTCGCTGAGGGCAAGGGATTTGAGGTCTTCAAGGTTTACGACATCGCTGACGATCATTTGAGCGGTCTTCAAAAGATAAGGAGCGCGAAAACCCATCTTACAAGCGCGAAGCTCCGTTTCCGAACAGGCGGCGATACGCTCTGCGCTGGGAAATGCGTGAGCAGGACCGCTCTTGTTTGGGGTGATGACATGCTGACCATAGCGCTCAGTCAGGAGGTGGACGATTTCCCGAATTTGAACGATTTGTTTTGTTGAAGACAGAATGAAGGACGCGAGGCATTCCCACGGCTCTTGACGTAGCAGGCGGAGTCCGCGGCAGGAAGCGACCGCGCGTCGCATCGGTTCGTCATCCGGAAAAGTCTGGAGAACGTCCGCGATGTTGACCTTGATTTGGAGGAATTCTTCCAGCCAATGCCAGTCTTGTTGCGGGGCTGCTGCCTCCGCGTGGATGCCAGCGGTTGTCCTTTGCAGACGGACCCATTGCTCACCTATCACACCTTCCCACGCATCTCCGTGCGCCTGCCATCGAAATGCCTGGCCGGATCCCAGAGTTTCATCGAGATCGTAGTCACAAACTGGGAAGACCGTAGTCCGCCCTGATTGATTACCATCAGGCATCAGCGCAAGCCCCTGCATTCAAAGAGCTGGATGCGGCGCACCACCTGGTTTCGATCGAGGATGTCATTCAAGCCAAGATCGGTGACCGATTCAAACTCCTTGGTGAGCCGCTCAGGTGCTGGCTCCGGCGATTTTCCCGTTCGCACATAGATCGCGTTCTGCCCTTTGCGATGCTGATACCCGGGCCAGAAGTAAAACTGGTTATCAGGCCCTGCGCTCGATTGATAATAAACAAGCGGCTCTCGTGATGTTACTTGGGCCTTCGCCTCGGGCATGTAAAACGAAAGCTGTCCGGTGATGCCATAGTGACCACCAATGACGAACGCGGCTTTGCCACCTGCTTCGAGCTTGGTGCGTGCTTCTCCTACCACCCTGGCGGTCTCATTCCAGCCGTGGACCCGATTCAACGGATTGATTCTTGCGGGAAGCGGAAAGCCGAGAACTTTGGAAACCAATCCCGTGTCGTGAAGAAGGACCACTGTTCCAAGTCCAAAAGCGACACCAGCAGCCAACCAGAGCACGGGGGCTTTACTTCCCGTCTGAATCCTGCGTGACCAATAAACCACCATAAGGCAAAACATGGGAACGACAGCCGGAGCAATCCAGTTGGGTAGCACTGCAGATCTGAGGGTGAAGATCGCGTAAAAAGCGAACAGTGGAGTTCCCATGCACAGGAGATATGCCTCCAGGCGATCTCGGCGCTGGTTCTTGACAATCACCACGGCGGCCCAAATTGCCGCGATGAAGAAAACCGGATTGAGAAGTCCGGCTTCAGCGAGGAGGAAGTCTCGGGTGAAGCGAATGGTCGGTTGCCATGCTCGATCCAGGCCACCACGATTTGCAAGATGAGTAACGGTGATCCAGTCATTCTTCCAATTCCACCAAATCACAGGGATGGTGCAAATAATCATCACGACCAGCCCTAGATACGGTCCCGGATGACGAAGGTGTAAACGAGCCGGTTTCCACAGGAGAAAAAAAAGGCCAAAGCACGCGATCTGTCCGAGTGCGATGTATTTGCTTAGAAACCCGAGCCCCAACCAGAGCCCGGTCCAACTCCACTGACGGTCGTTCTCGTCGCGAACAGCACGCCAGCCCGAGAGCATCGCTGCCGTCCAGAACAGGACGGAAAGAGGATCAATGGTCAATAGTGTCGAGCCCACGGCCAGAAGAGGCGTGGCAGACAGGATCAGCGCGAGCCAGAAGCCGGCTTTGGCGCTGACTTCCCTTGCGAAGAAGCCAAGTAGCGAACAGGCGAGAATCGCGGCTATTACAGGCGAAAGGAATCGCACGCCAAAGGCAGTGTCTCCCCAAAGTTGAGTGCCGAGAAACTGCGCATAGGCGATCATCGGCGGCTTGCTGTAATAGGACGCGGCCAGGTGTTTGGACCAGACCCATTGGTATGCCTCATCTTCGCTCAATTCAATCCTGCCACTTGCGAGGTAAGCGAGCCGGATCAGCAGTAGCAGACCGATCAACACGTAGCCGAGTCGTATCCAGTGACGATCCAGCAATTGGGAGCGCTCAGCGTCCGTCAAGGGAGTTGAGGTGGTCTTCGTTGCGGCGTCAGGATTTCGCAAAGAAGTCATTCGGTCGTGCCACAGGGGGAACCACTTCCGGCCAGTGAATTGCCAGGCTTGTTCACATACCCAGACCAGTGCGAACGAGTAGCCGACGCCGAGTGCGGCTCCGACGAGAACGTCACTTGGATAATGGACTCCGAGATAGACTCGTGAGAAGGCGACGACACATGCAATACCAAGCACCATCCAGCCTCGCCGTCGCCAGAAAAGCCACGTAAGTGTTGCGGCTGCGAACCAGTTAGCCACGTGACTCGACGGCATGCTGCCGCTGGTTCCCTTCCCCACAAGTGGTTGAACGTCTGCCAAAGCTGCAAATGGACGCGGTCGCGCAACAATATGTTTGATCGAATTACAGATGATGCCATCGCCCACGACGATCGCGAGCACCATCATGAAGAGGAAGATGCGGCCGCGGCTGCCTCCTCTCCACACGAGCCAGATGGCTGCAAGAATCAACGCCGGGACGAACAGCGCATTCCAGCTAAAGAATGGAAGAATCAAATCCAGCGCGGAATTTCGAAGGCTCTCGTGGACGAATCTGAAGCCACCGACATCCAGTGATTCAATCCAGCGCATGTGTTTTCAAGATGGATTGGTTTCCACCCGTTTGGAATCCAGAAATCACTTCCAAAGGGTGTGTAAGCTTCAATCCCGTTTGCTCCAGCCGAGCGACGGACGTCAATATACTATGAGCGACTTAACTAGATAGCCTTTGAGACGATCTCGGCCGTTCAGAAACCCGAGCTCGATCAGGAAGCTGATCCCAATGATTTTGGCTCCGAGCTTCTTCAGGAGTGCCGCAGCGGCCGCCGCCGTGCCCCCCGTGGCAAGCAGGTCGTCAACGAGGAGAACCCGGCTCCCCGGTTTCACCGCATCCACGTGAATCGCGACGGTGTTGGAGCCGTACTCCAGATCGTAGCTTTCCTCATAGGATGTGAACGGGAGCTTGCCCTTCTTCCGCACCGGGACGAATCCTGCGTTGAGTCTCAGGGCGGCTGCAGCGGCAAAGATGAAACCCCGTGCATCTATGCCAACAACCGCATCCAAGGAACCTGGAACATGACCGGCGGTCAGCAGTTCGATGGAGCCGGCGAAGAGTTTCGCATCGGCCAGAACAGGGGTAATGTCTTTGAATTGAATTCCCGGCTTTGGGAAGTCGGGGACATTGCGGATCGCGCGTGCCAGATCTTCCGGCGTCAATTTGGATTTTGTCATGCGGTGCTTCCGTGCGCGGCGCGCCGGACCCTATTTTCGCACCGCTTCGAGCTTCTCGATCTGTTTCCGGAGTTTGTTCAGGGCAATATTCTGAATCTGGCGCACGCGTTCGCGCGTGACACCAAACTTTTCGCCCACTTCCTCAAGCGTCTTCTCTGCGCCACCGTCGAGACCAAACCGGTATCGCAATATGGTGGCTTCGCGAGAATCGAGTGTTTTGACCATCTCCTGCAACATCTTTGTGACAGTCTTTTCCTCCAGCTTCTCGTACGGCGTTTCGGCGTTTTCGTCCTGGACGATTTCCGAGAAGTTGTTCGAGTCGTCATCGCCGATAGGGGCGTCGAGCGACGCGGGGCGGATGGCTGCGGTGCGAAGCTGGGCGACGCGCGAAGCGGAAATTCCCAATTCATCGGACAGTTCCTCATCGGTCGGCTCTCGTCCGAATTCTTCCTGCAGGCGGAGCGCCGTCCGCCGCATCTTGGAGATCTTGTCAACCAGATGAACTGGAAGCCGGATGGTCTTGGACTGGTTGGCAAGGGCTCGTTTGATCGATTGCTTGATCCACCAGGAACCATACGTGGAAAGTTTCCCACCCTTCGCCGGATCAAAACGCTCGACAGCTTTCATCAAACCGATGTTTCCCTCGTTGATGAGGTCCAGAAGGGGAAGCCCGAGGCCATCATAGTCGTGCGCAATCTTCACTACCAGTCGAAGGTTCGCCTTGATCATGTGCTCGCGGGCCTTCTTGTCGCCTTTATGAATGCGTGCAGCCAGCACTACTTCCTCTTCGCGCGTCAACAGTGCCACTTGCCCAATCTCGCGGAGGTAAAGTTTGATCGCCGTGTCCCCGTCATAAGCTGTGCGCTCCCTGGGAGCGGGTGGACTGGTTTCCTGCGCTTTGGGTGTTCTTTTTGCAGCAGAATCCTTGGGGGTCGCCACGATAGCTATCTTGTCGGATATGACTTCCAGACCTTCGGGAGACGCCGGGACCCCAATTTCCAATGGTGCGCCTGAAGTCGAGACAGACAGGGTGACATTGTCCGGGGACGCCTTCCAGTTTGCCGGCAGCACGGCGCGGGTGCCTGACATGACGCGTGATCGGCACTTTGGCTTGACGACCACTGACCTTCCGTCACCTGTCCGGAGCGAACTTGATTTGGTTTTGGCCCGAATTGCCATGGCGATTCTCCAGTTTATCCTATCATTACCTCTTTGGTATCGTGCTTTTTTGCGCAAACTTGATCACGCTGTGTACTTACACGCTCAGACGGCGTGTCCTATTCCGTGGTTCAAACAATTTTTCATTACCGGCATTTTGGCGTTAATCCCGATCGCTGTTCCTCGCGATCATGACAAAATGGAGCAATTGTAGAAGCGATGCGACCATCGCCGCGACATAGGTGAGGGCGGCGGCGTTCAGGACTTTGCTGATAGCCTTGCCTTCATGATTCTGCACAAGCCCCAATCGGAGCAATTGTTCCTTTGCCCGGCGGCTGGCGTCAAATTCCACTGGTAAGGTGACGAGTTGAAAGGCGGTAATCACTGTGAAGGCGATAATCGCGATGCCCACCAATTTCATCATTCCCATAAACATTCCGAGCAGGGTGATCCAAAAAACGGCCTGACTGGCGATGTTGGTGACCGGGACCATGGCCATCCGGATGTTCAAGGGGGCGTAGGCAGCCTTGTGCTGTAGAGCGTGGCCAGATTCGTGTGCTGCCACACCCACGGCAGCGATGGATCGTCCGTGAAAGTTCTCCGAGGACAGGAAAAGAGCTTTCTTCAATGGATCATAGTGATCCGTGAGATGACCTGGAACCTCATTGACGGGCATATTCGTCAAACCCGCACGGTCCAGGATTTCTCGAGCCGCCTCCGCTCCCGAGACTCCGCTCGATAACCCTTCCTTCAGGTATCGGTTATACGTCGAACTCAGTTTCATCTGGGCATACAAGCCGATAAGAAGGCCGGGGATGTAGAAGACCCACCAGTACTGATCGATGATCATTATTCCAAGCATCATGGTTGTTTTCGGTTGTTGCGCGCTACGGCGAAACGGCCTCACAGGTTAGACACCGCCAGTGCGCATTTAGTTTCGATTAGTATCCGATTATGAATTCCATAGCCAGACGAGTGCCAAGGCGAGTTGCAAGCAAGTCCGAACTATTAGGGCTGTTTTCTTTGCGAAGTGTCGCAGAGGGGTGACTTCTTGGCGCTCGGGGTTGTGACAATCCCCCCTTCCTGCACATCGTTGCTCCGGTCGCCGCCATTCCCACAAGATTCTTACCTTCAGGAATGTGCAACAAGGAGAGAGTCAACTTCAAAGGGATTAGTGAAGAAAGGTTGGAGCCAGGAAATAAAGCCTGCCTGCCTGGAGTTTTGGCAGATCCATCCCAAGCTCGACCTTGATCGATCTGCTCTCCGCTTGCCCGAAAAGACTAAGGAAGTTTGAGAGATCGAAGACTTGCTGATAATGAATCAAATTCGCGCTCGAAATAGCTGCTATTTTTTTGGCCCGATCGACTGCGGCATCGAAGTTCCCCAATTCGTCCACGAAACCCAGCTCGAACGCTTGTTTTCCACTCATGATTCTGCCGTCCGCGTATTCGGACCAGTTCTTCGCCAGTGGACGGCCTTCTCCCTGGTTCTCCTTTGCGGCGCGTTCACGGCCATCGGCCACAACGGTCTTAAACTTCTCGAAAGTCTCGTCGATCATCGATTGGACCATTTCGCGTTCCTTGGGATCTATCTCCGAGGGAAGCTTTGATCCGCTTAACATGTCCTTGAACTTGCCGCTTTTGAAGACTTGCGGGGTGATCCCCACTTTGTCCATCAATCCACGGTAATTGAGGCCGTGCATGATCACTCCGATGCTGCCTGTCATCGTCAACTCGTTGGCGACGATCCAGCGGCAGGGAGCCGAAACGTAATATCCTCCCGAGGCGGCCAGACTCCCCATGGCGGCGATGACCGGCTTGTCCGAGGAGTCTTGGAATTTCGTGATGGCTCTGGAAATGTCATCCGAGGCAAGCACTTCTCCTCCGGGCGAGTCCACCTTGAGGATCACCGCTCGAACGGAACTGTCGTCGGCCGCCATCTTCAATTCATCTTCAATCAGGTCCACCATGTTGCGCCCGGCCCCATCCCATGCCTGGCCAGTGATGACGCCGCCCACGTCAATCACTGCGATCTTGTGGTTCGAATGGTTGTCTTCGATCAGGACTTCGTGGACCGAGTGATCGGCTCTCCGGCTCCCGGGGTGGCCGACGCCGGCGAAACTCAGGGAATTCGCCAGCTTCGCGACGACAAATAGTCCAACGACTGCAATCATCGCCAGACCAGCGACAAACCAGATCCAGACCTTGCCTCGGCGGCGGTGTGAAGTGGCTGGCGGAATCAACGGCGGCGGTGTGCTCGACAATGGTGGCACATTATTTTCCATAGGCTGGTGAAGTTATAGCAGTGCGATCATGCGGGCAAGCAGCATCCCTCCGGCTCCCGGTGCGTGGTTAGTTGGATCGAAACTCAGCCTCAACCGAGTGGCGTCAGTTCCCGAAGCTCGCGTTCAGTCTTCAATCGAAGTTGGCCGCACGCAGCGTCAATGTCGTGACCTTTCTCTCGGCGTAGAGTCGCAATAGCTCCTTCGTTTTCCAGTGCCGCGAGAAATGCCTCCTGAACATCTTCTGCGGGCCGGGCCCAAGGAAGCCCCTCGACTGTATTGTAAGGGATTAGATTCACCTTGGCATTCAGGCGCGAGGCCAGGGCGGCGAGCGGGCGAGTCTGGTCGAGCGCATCGTTGACTCCCGCGATGAGAATGTATTCGAAGGTGATCATGCGCCCTTTCCGGGATTGATAGTAGTCGAGGGCGGCAGTCAGCTCGGTCAGCGGGTACTTGCGATTCACCGGCATGATTCGCCCGCGCACTTCATCGGTGGCCCCGTGGAGCGAGATCGCAAGGCGGAATTGCATCGGATCCTCGGCGAGCCTCCGGATTTGAGGCACCAGACCGCTTGTGGAAATTGTAATTTTTCGTGCGCCGATCCCGCCGCCCCAGCTTGCATTCAGGATTCTGAGCGCCGCCAGCAGATTGTCATAGTTGGCCAGCGGCTCGCCCATTCCCATGATGACGAGATTATTTACCACGCGATCCGAAGCCGGTGTGGCGTCGATGCGCTCCAATTCTTGCGGTTGACGTCCATGCCAACGTTCGACTGCCAGCACCTGCTCGATGATTTCCTCGGGCTGAAGGTTGCGCTTCCAGCCATCCAACCCGCTTGCGCAAAACTTGCAGCCATAGGCGCAGCCTACCTGGGTCGAAACACAGAGCGTGTGCCGGTCGCTGGCTTCACCGTAAAGCGCTGGATTTGCCGGGATCAACACGCTCTCCACAAACGCACCATCGGCGAGCTTCCAGAGAAACTTTTGCGTGGCGTCCGGCGAACCCTGCCGATGTGCGAGATCAAGGACATTCAGGGTGTATTCAGCGGCCAGTCTTTGGCGAAGGGATTTTGGGAGATTGGACATCTCGTCCCAGGTGGCAGCGCGTCGGCGATAGAGCCAGTCCAACAACTGCGTCACCCGGTAAGCAGGCTCTGCCCATAGCGCGAACTGAGCGATGAGTTCCTCGTTCGTCAGAAACTTGATGTCGCGCTTCATGGGGCCAGGCCTGCCGGCGCTGAGATCTTCGCGCCAGTGTTCGAACCGCGCAACGGGTGATCAATCACGACGTGTAGTACTTCTTCGCGTACTCCTGAACCATCCGCCACGTGTTGAATTGCGGCACCAGCGTGGACATTGCCCGGCGAATGCGTTGAATCCACTGGCGTGGTATGCCCTGGGCATCACGCGCGTAGAAACAAGGGATCACTTCCTGGGTCAGCGTCCGGTAAAGGTTCTCGCTGTCGAGACGGTCCTGCTCCTCAATATTGTCCGGATGCGAATCGTCGCCAATGGCGAAACCATTTGTGCCGTCGTAGCCTTCGCGCCACCAGCCATCGAGAATGCTGAAATTCAGGCAGCCATGGCAACTGGCCTTCATGCCGCTCGTTCCGGACGCCTCGAGAGGACGGCGCGGATTGTTCAGCC
Source organism: Pedosphaera sp. (assembly GCA_009695275.1). Taxonomy (GTDB): domain Bacteria; phylum Verrucomicrobiota; class Verrucomicrobiia; order Limisphaerales; family F1-12-MAGs170; genus F1-120-MAGs170. The sequence goes on from SIBF01000103.1 coordinate 16,279, forward strand.
ACACATCGCAGCCGGAAACCAACTGTCGTGCGACATGCACATCGTAATTCTCGATGAACACCAGATGCCCCTTGAGTTCGGAGAACTTGCTGAGGTGAATGATGTGCTGGATGAAGCGCTTGCCATCGTCGTCCTTTGGGTGCGCCTTGCCTGCGAAGATGAACTGCACCGGACGATGCTTGTCCATCACGACTTTCGCGATGTTTTCGAACTGCTGAAAGATCAGCGGCGCCCGCTTGTAAGTGGCGAAGCGGCGGGCGAAACCTATCGTCAGCGCATCGGTATTGAGCAACTGGTCGAATGCGATAAAGTCCCCCCGGGTCAGGCGCTCGCCTTGAAGCAACAGCCGGCGACGCGAGAACTCGATCAATTCGCGGCGCAGTTTGTAGCGCATGGCCCACAGTTCTTCGTCGGAAATGAAATTCGGGTCCGAGATCCGCGCCCAGAATTCGGGTGAATTCATCTCCCGATCGCAGCCGAGCACATCGAGCTTCTCATTGCTGATTTGGCTGAGCTTGTTGCGCCAGAAGCGGCGCACTGGGCCTTTCATCCAGCCGACAAGATGTATGCCGTTGGTGATATGGCCGATGGGAACCTCGTCGGTGCGTTTGCCCGGAAACATTCCCTGCCACATGTGCCGGCTGACCTGGCCGTGCAGCTCGCTCACGCCATTCGCCGCGCGAGACGCCTTCAACGCCAGCACCGTCATGCAGAACGGTTCCTGGTCCGCCCCGGGGGCAACCTGCCCTAGTGCCATGAGTTGAGGGAGCGTGAGCTTCAATTCAGTCTGGAACTTCATCATCACGTAGCTCATCAGATCGCGACTGAAGCGATCGTGCCCCGCTTCCACAGGGGTGTGAGTCGTGAAGATACATTGCGATTTCGTTTCCGCGATGGCTCTTTGAAAGGTCTTTCCGTCCGCCATTTTCTCCCGAGCCAGTTCCAGCGTGAGGAACGCGGCGTGTCCCTCGTTCATGTGGAAGACGGACGGAGCGACCCCCAGCGCGCGCAGCAACCTCACACCGCCGACACCCAGTAAAACCTCCTGCATGATGCGCGTGGTGCTGTCACCGCCATAAACACGCAAGGTCAGATCCCGATACCGCTGCTCGTTCTCGGGGCGGTTCGCATCAAGAAGATAAACAGGACAGCGTCCGACGTTGACCCGCCATGCGTGGAAGTACACCTCCGTCATCGCGATCTCGACCATGCACACCACCTGTTCGCCCTTCGCATCCAGCACTGGCTCGACCGCCAGATTCTTTGGATTGAGGTGGGTGTAGTACTCCGTCTGCCAGTTGTCCTGATTGAACGTCTGCTGAAAGTAGCCCTCGCGGTAAAACAGACTGATGCCCGCGAAGCCCAGACCGACATCGCTCGCGGACTTGGCGTGGTCGCCCGCAAGAATCCCAAGGCCGCCCGCGGCGATGGGCAGGCTCTCATGGAAACCAAACTCCGCGCTGAAGTACGCCACTGGATTCTTGAAAAGGCCGGGTGCGTTCTGATGCCCCCAGGTATTTAAGTCGTTCAAGTAGGTCTCGAACGTGGACAAAACCTCCCGAACCCTTTGCGCAAACTCCTGGTCCTGGAGCCGGACGCGCAGCTCGTATTCCGAGACTTCATGCAAGATGGCGACAGCGTTGTGATAAAGGTTTTGCCAGCCGCGCGGAGAAAGTTCCTGAAAGACTTCCTGGGCTTCCTGGCTCCAGGTCCACCAAAGATTACGGGCCAGCCGGTGCAGGCCAATGATTAGTTCCGTAAGTTCGACAGTTGTAAGTGAAGCGCGGCTCATTCGCAGTTGATCGGGTTGGATTGATTTCAAAACTCTGCCAAAGGTCGGAAGTTAATCACTCATCATTGCTCTCGCAATGGAATTTAACCGGCACCCAAATCCACGCGTAAGCGTGCATGTCGTGGCCAGCAGCGTCCCAGGCGCTCGTTCACACCACCGTTCAGGGATCAAAAATCCTCGGCCGGGGTCTTTTGTCGGCAAGAGTTGCTCCTTTGGCACTCCCCACAGTTCTGGCGCGCATTTTCGCCAGCGGTTTGCTCCTCCAATGACAAAATCCGAAAATCGTCGTGAACGACTTTCGGACTCCAAAGTTGTGAGCAACTTGCCGAGCAGCTCCTCAGGTGAAGGCCGTTGCCTGGGTCGGCAACTCAAAAACTTCCCAAACCCGCTGCACTCGCTTGATGGCTTCCACACTCGCACAAAAGCGCAGCCGCAGTTTGCACTGGGATCGACTCATCCGGCCGGCCAGATGCACTAACAAGAGCCGGTATTTCTTGAACCGCGCCGTCCTCTCTTCTGGCGAAAAGCACAATCCCTTGATGGCACTGGCCAGGTTGTAAGCCAGCAGGGCCACCTTGAACCAGGCCGCATTGGCCGCGAAGTGCTGACTGGGCATATGGCCGCCACCCAGGGCATTCTTCACT
>SIBF01000104.1 GCA_009695275.1 Pedosphaera sp.
TCAATCGCAGAACCTCTCGTTCCCGAGGTCTGCTTTTCTACCGTCTAATCGATCAAGCCATTCACCTGCTTCCGATTGAGCGAATTGAATTGAACGCTGAAGCACTCGCCAACGCTAAAAAACAACAAGAGTCAACTGGATAGCCCTATAACGAATTTCGATTGCGCTCCTACGGCCGCCCTGCCACGCGCTGGCTGCTGCAACGACAGGGCTCGCTTCCATCGATCCCTGCGTGGTCCACCATCGGGAATCTGAATTTCGACGAAACCTGGACTGCCGAACCGGCCGTTTCGTTCGAGGGTGGGATGAATTATTTTCGAATGATCGCCGCTCCTTAGCTTGCCTGTTTCACTCGACAGAAGCGGATGCCGATTACTCGTCAAGGATCATTGGGGATTCACGCTTGCGCAATTTTCCAGCGTGCTGCTTTACTCATCGCAAGAATTGAACGACGAACCTATTCTTATTTCTATGTGCCCAATCACCCTATCGTTCCCTCCACGCCGCGCCATTGTCCTTGCATTATGTTTGTTCAATTTGGTGAGCCGGAGCGCGGACATTCCTGCGAGTTCTGGGACCTCCAAGCCAACGCCGCAGCCCCAATCGTTGCCCGATCCGACCGCGACCGCTGCCAGGACCAACGCCGTTCCGCGCGAGCCTGCCTTCGAATTCGAAGATGGCGATCGTGTCGTGTTCCTTGGCGACACGTTTGTTGAGCGCGAAGGGAGTCATGGTTACATGGAGACGCGGATCACATCCGAGTTTCCGGGGAAGAGAATCACGTTCCGAAATCTAGGATGGAGTGGCGATACACCCGCCGGGCAGGCGCGAGTGAGCTTTGACTGGAGCAAACCTGAATCGGAATGGTTCCGCCAGCTCAAGGAGTCAATCGCCGCCGTCAAACCCACCGTTGTCATCCTCGGCTACGGCATGGCGAACTCATTCGACGGCGAGGCGGGGCTTCCAAAATTCAAATCCGACATCAACCGCCTGATGGACACCATCCAGGAAACCGCCACAGGCACGCCAATCCGGTTCGTCCTCATCGGCCCGATTCGCCACGAGAAACTTGGCGCTCCGCTGCCCGATCCAACGCCACACAATGCCCAACTGGCGCTCTACACCCAGGCCCTCCGCGAAATCGCCGCCGATCGGAAGTCGCGCTTCGTTCCACTCTTCGAGATGATGCCTGACGGCACCACCACCTCCCCTGCCCGCCCGCTGACTGACAATGGCATTCACCTCAATGCCTACGGCTATTGGCGTGTTGCCGAGACGATTGGCAAAGGCCTCGGCTGGCAGCCGAATGTCTGGCAGATAAGCATCATCAAGGCGGGTGAACTTCGTCGCGGCAGCTTCGGCATCGAAGTGACGAACATTGTAAAACGCACGAACTACGTCTCCTTTGAAGGCACTCCCCAGAATCTTGATGTCCCTCCGCTGCCTGTGCCAGCTCCAGCGCATCGCATCACTCAAAACATCTATGTCCAGTTCGTCGATCTCAAGGACACCAATTACACGCTCAAGATCGATGGCCAACCCGTCGCAACCCGCTCGGCTCGCGAATGGAAAAACGGCAATGCCATCACTAACGCTCCATCGCTCCAAAAAGCCGATGAGCTGCGGAAGACCATCGTCAAGAAGAACGAACTCTTCTTTCATCGCTGGCGTCCGGAGAACCACACGTACCTTTTCGGCTTCCGCAAACAGGAGCAGGGCCAGAACTCCCGCGAGATTCCGGAATTTGATCCGCTCGTGGCCGGGCTGGAGCAAAAGATCGCCACGCTCAAACTGCCGACGAAGCACCGCTTTGAATTGATCGAAGCAGAGGCTGCGGCTCCGGCAGCCGGGGCCGGCAAGCCCGCCGCAGCCGAATCAGCCGCCACACCGACAACTCGATCCGCGCTCCCAAGCCCCGCAACGGCGCAGCCGACGGCAGAGTTTGAAGTTCAACCCGGCTTCGAGATCAACCTGTACGCCGAAAGCCCGCAACTCGCCAAGCCGATCCAGATGAACTTCGATCCCCAGGGCCGCCTTTGGGTCGCAAGCTCGGAAGTTTATCCCCAGATCAAACCCGGCCAGGTCGCGAACGACAAAATCCTCGTGCTCGAAGACACCGATGGCGATGGCAGAGCCGAAACCTCCACCGTGTTTGCGGACGGATTGCTCATTCCCACGGGCGTCGAACCAGGCGACGGCGGCGTGTACGTCGGCGCGAGCACCGAACTCCTCTTTCTCAAGGACACCGACGGCGATGGCAAAGCGGACCAACGAAGGGTGGTCTTGTCCGGTTTCGGAACCGAAGACACCCATCACATCCTCCACACCTTGCGCTGGGGCCACGACGGGCAGCTTTACTTCAACCAATCCATCTACATCCACAGCCACCTTGAAACTCCCCATGGCGTCCGGCGCTTGAACAGCGGCGGCGTCTGGCATCTGCGTCCCGATACGATGGAACTGGGGGTCTTCCTCAAGGGCTTTTGCAACCCTTGGGGTCATCATTTCGACGCCTTTGGCCAATCATTCGTGACGGACGGCGCCGGCTTTCAGGGCGTGAGCTGGGGCATCGAAGGCGCCACCTACTTCACCTACGCCGATATGCGCCGTGAGATGAAGAGCATCAGTCCGGGCAACTACCCGAAATTCTGCGGCATCGAAGTGCTCGAAAGCCGTCAGTTTCCCGACGACTGGCAGGGCGACATCATCACGGCCGATTTCCGCGCCCATCGCATCGTGCGCTTCAAGCCAAGTGAGCTCGGCGCGGGTTACGCCACCAAGGAAATGCCTGATCTCCTGCGCACCACGAACGTCACCTTCCGGCCTATCGATGTGAAGCTCGGACCCGACGGCGCGCTCTACATTGCCGATTGGTCCAATCCGATCATCCAACATGGCGAAGTGGATTTTCGCGATTCACGCCGCGACCATGAGCACGGTCGCATCTGGCGTGTCACTGCCAAAGGCCGGCCGCTGAACCCGCGCAGGGATTTTACGAAGCTCCCCAACATGGAACTTCTCGATGCCCTCCTTACGCCGAACAATTACGACCGCCAGCGCGCCCGCCGGGTGCTCACCGAGCGGGGGATTTCCAAAGTGCGGAGCGATCTCGGTGCATGGACGTCATCACACACCGATGAGAAAGCTTCCCTCGAAGCCTTGTGGATGCATCAGGCTTTGGACCGGGTGGACACGACGCTCTTGAACCGGGTTCTCGCGGCGAAGGACGAGCGCATTCGCGCCGCAGGCGCTCGAGTCCTGTGGTATTGGCAGAAGCGCATTGCCGGGTCGGGTGAAGACCTCGCGAAGCTTGCGCAGGATGAACACCCGCGAGTGCGTGTCGAAGCCGTGCGGGCACTTGGTCAAAATGCGTCCGCAGCCTCTGCTGCCGCAGTGCTCGGCGTTCTCGACAAGCCGATGGATGAATTCCTGGACTACGCCGCATGGTTGAGCATCAACGACCTTGCCACTCCCTGGATCGAGGCCGTCCAATCTGGAACGTGGAAGATTGAAGGGCGCGAAAGGCAACTCGAATTTGCACTCCAGTCCATTCAACCGAAGCTCGCCGCGCCCGTGCTGGCAAAGCTCCTCGAGTCGCGTCCAATTCCCCGCGACGGCTCCGGTCCTTGGATCGCTTTGATCGGCAGAGCCGGATCGGAGAAAGAACTCGGCCAGCTCCTCGACGCAGCCGCTGGACAGAAGCTTGACGACAGCGCGACAGCGCGGGCCTTCACCGCTCTCGCCAAGGCCGCAAGAGACCGCAAGATCAGACCCGCATCCAATACCGGGGCCATCGCTCCATTTCTGAAATCACCCAACGCTGCTCTCAGGGAACAGGCCGCCCGGCTCGCAGGAGCGTGGAAACTTGATTCACTTGTTCCCGGGCTGTTAAACCTCGCAGGCGATCCAGGTGCCTCAAACATTCGACAAGCCGCCTTCGACAGCCTGCGCGAGATCGGCGGTACCGGCGTGTTTGAAAGCATTCAAAGCATGACTGCCGGGGAAACACCGGCGCCAGTGCGACGCCAGGCGGTCCAAACCCTCGCCATGTTGAATTTGAGCAAGGCCATGCCCAGTGCGCTGAAAGTGCTGGCGGATTCAACCTCGGAGACCGACGCGGTGGAGCTTTGGCGGACACTGCTCTCGACGAAAGGCGCGGCGAAGACCGTGACGCAAGCATTGCCAAAGAGCGGTTTCGCCACAGTCGCTGCAAAAGCGGGCATGAAAGTCGCCAGGGAAAATGGTCGAAACGAACCCGAGTTGATCCTTGCCCTCGCTCGCAGCGGTGGCCTCGAGGACGACTCCAGAAACTTAACCGCCGCGGAGATTCAGCAAATGATCGCAAGTGTTCGACAAACTGGCGATGCCGCTCGCGGCGAACAGGTTTATCGCCGCTCCGAGCTGGCGTGTGCGACGTGCCATTCCATCGGCGGCGTTGGCGGAAAAGTCGGACCTGATCTCACCTCCATCGGCGCGAGCGCTCCGGTGGATTACCTCATCGAATCGCTCCTTTATCCCAACCGCAATATCAAGGAGGGCTACCACTCGTTTGTGATTGAAACGAAGGATGGCGAAGAAGTTTCCGGAGTAGTTGTTCAGGAGAACACCGAGCAGATTACGGTGCGTGATGCCACCAACCGCGAAGTCACCGTTCAGAAGAACAACATCCAACGCAAGACCCAGGGCGGTTCGCTCATGCCTTCGGGACTGTCGGACGGCCTCAGCGCTTCGGATCAACTCGACCTCTATCGCTTCCTCTCCGAGCTCGGCAAGCCGGGGCCCTACGACGCCTCCAAGGGAAACGTGGCCCGGTTCTGGCGGGTCCGGCCATTTCTTCATACCGACGAACAATCTGGCGAAGGCCCGCTCATCACTGGAGATTTGAACGCGCCGCAGTGGAAGCCGCTCTCATCCTTCGTGGATGGACGCCTCACTCGTGAAATGATGTCGGAAAACATCCAGGTCAATAAGTACACAGGCGTCACAGGCGTCTTTACCGCCACCCGAATCCAGGTGCCCAAAAATGGGCAGGTCCGGCTCAAACTCCCTGGCGTCAAACCGATGGCCACATGGATCGACGGCCAGCCTGTCACCGGGGACGGCATGCTCTCCGCCGAACTCTCGGCTGGCACTCACACCATCATCATGAAGTTGGATCCAAAGAAACTTCCGGAATTTGTCCGACTCGAAACTGAGGATGGAACATTTCTGACGAACTGAGCATGAAGCCACAGAGTCGCCTACTGGTCATCGGGTTGTGCTGTTGTCTCCTTGCGAGCGGCTGCACCGCATTCCGCTCCGAGTGGAAATCCGCCAGGAACATTACCACTCCGGCCGAGGACATCTCCGGTCGCTGGAAAGGAACATGGCAGAGCGATGCCACCGGCCATCACGGTGGCTTGCGCTGCGTCGTGACGATGCTTGACCCCGTCTCTTACCGGTTTTTTTATGACGCCAGCTATAAGAGGATTCTCCACGGTTATTACACCATTACACAGACCGTGACTCGTGCGGAGCGGACGTTTAAACTGCAAGGCTCGGCTGAACTCCCAAAAATCTTCGGTGGCCACTACGATTACGAAGGAACAGCGACAACCACAAACCTCATCTCCAATTACACAACCAAGGCAGACCATGGCGTGTTCCAGATGATACGACCCTGACAATCGAAGCGCCGTGGCAAAAGCTCCTCAGATTTACCGTTGCTCCTAAATTCTTGCATTTGTGAAACCCATGGTGAGAACTAGCTCTCATATCGATGACAGCCTCAAGTGCCCATCACTAATTCACGCTGACAACCCATGAATTCAAACTACTCAATCAACCGCCGCCAATTCATCCGAACCGTAGGTGCGGCGAGCGCAGCGCTTGCCACTGGCACTTCCACCGGTTCTTTCGCTGCTGAATCGAACTTAAAACTCAAGATCAAGCTCGGCATTGATAACTTTGCCGTGCGAGCAATGGGTTGGAATGCCCAGCAGTTGATAGACTATGCGGACACGCTCAAGACGGATGTCCTTTTCATCACCGACCTCAAACCGTTCGAAAAAAGGGACGACGGATCCTTGAAAGACCTGGCGAAATCCGCAGCAGACAAGGGCATTCAGATTTACCTGGGCTCCTGGAGCATTTGTCCGACATCCAAGTCATTCAAAAAGGATTGGGGCACTGCTGAAGAGCATCTTGCCCTTGGCATTCGGATGGCGAAGGCGCTGGGATCGCCCGTTTTCCGAATCATCCTCGGCAGGAGTGATGACCGCAAGCCACCGGGCGGCATCGAGGCGCGCATCAAGGACACGGTTGCAGTGCTGAAAAGCCAGCGCTCCAGAGCAATGGATGCCGGCGTGAAAATCGCCATCGAAAATCACGCCGGTGACATGCAGGCCTGGGAGCTGGTCAATCTTGTTGAGGAGGCTGGCAAAGACTACGTAGGGGTAAACATGGATTCCGGCAATGCCGCCTGGACTTTGGAAGACCCACGCGAAAGCCTGGAAATTCTCGGCCCGTACACCTGTGCCACCAGTCTTCGCGATGATATGATCTGGGAGTCGGAGAATGGCGCCAAAGTGCAGTGGACGGCCATGGGTGAAGGAATGATAGACTGGAAAGCTTACTTCAAACGCTTCGCCGAGCTCTGTCCCGGAGTCCCCGTGATGATCGAGACGATCTCTGGGTTCTCGGTTGAATTCCCCTACCTCAAGGATGAGTTCTGGAGCGCATTCCCAAAAGCCCGGGCGCGCGATTTCGCGAAGTTTGTGGCGTTGGCGCGGCGCGGACACGCGATCGATGCCCGTGAGCCCGGCGATGCGAAGGCGAAGCAGGATTACCAAAAAGGCGAGATTGAGCGTAGCATCAAGTATTGCAAAGAAGTGGTCGGTCTGGGTTTGAGGGCTTGAAGCCATTTCCGAAGGACAATCCGACGGCACTTCAAGCGCGTGGCTTTTTCGCTGCTCCACTTTCGAGCCGTTTGAGCAACTTTTCCCAGCGCTCGTCCCAGTCCGCCCAACTGCTCGTCCACAACTCGCCTTTCCACTCCTGACGGGCTGCGGGGATGACGCTCTTGATCGACTCCACCTCGGCCAGGAGGTGCTTGTGTTCACCCCAGCTCGCGTAGCTCTCGGCCAAAGTTAAGCGATTTTCTGGAAAGTTTGGGAAGAGTTGAGCCGCCCGTTCCAATTCCTGACGTGCCTTGCTCCGGCTGCCGATGCTGGCAGGCCAGCCCGGTGCATCACGATAAAGAATTCCCAGGGTGCGCCGGGGACCACCATGGTCAATCTTCTCATCGAATTCGATGGCCGACTTGAACTCACGCTCCATCTCTATCACCAGTTTGAGGGCTCCGACACTCTTGGTGCGGGCGAGCTGGCCAAGATTCATGGCGAGGTAATAGTGTCCCTCGGATGATCGGGGAAGATTCTGGAGGCATCGCCTTGCTGCATCAATCCCCTCTTTCGCCAGGGACTCACGCTTGGCACTGGTGTCAACCATTTCAGCCTTGTCAAAGCACGCGCGGGAAAACTGCCATGCTTTTTCGGGTGATTTCTCATCGGCGCGGTAGCGCTCACGAGTCGATGTGTACGCCGCTTCAGCCCGCGAACCAGTCGAAGAACTGCCGCCGAGAAGGCTGTCAGACGGGGCAAGCAGGGCTCCGGGCAATATGACCGCCAGTACCAGGTTCTGCATCAGGCACAAGAGAAGCCGGCATCTTCGATGAGGCAAATTGGAAGTTGCTAACATACCCTTCACACTTATACTTCATCCTGTGCAATTCGATATGAAATTCTCCATCTTGACGGCAGCGTTTCTGATGGCGCTGCTGGGTGTGGGCTGCGGCGGTGTCAGCGCTTCACACAGCGTTTCGCCTGCGACATTCTTTCTTCCGGGGCTCATGCAAGTCCGTCCAGCCGCCACCGATCTCATTGTATCTTCAGCCCCAACTTCCTCCGACGCCCCGGCTCGGCCGTCAAATTAATTTCCTATGCGATTCCCGTTTGCGCTGACGGTCAAAATTGCCCGCCACATCATCAAGCACAAGCTTGCCCGCACTCCGAAGTTCGCAATGGTGCTACAGCTTGAACCGTTGCACACCTGCAACCTGACATGCACCGGCTGCGGACGCATCCGGGAATATTCCACCAACCTCAAGGACATGGTGCCATTGGAAAAATGCCTCACGGTGGCAGAGGAATGCGAAGCGCCGATGGTCTCCATCTGCGGAGGTGAGCCGCTGATTTATCCGAAGATTGAAGAGCTGGTAAACGGCGTCCTGGCCCAGGGCCGCATTGTTTACATTTGCACCAACGGCGTGTTCATGCGCAAAAAGATGCGCGATTACATGGCCGCGGTTTATTCGCCGGAGATGGAACCCAGGCTTCAGGAGTTGGTGAAACAGGATCTTGTCACCGGGAAAGAGGCAGAGCAGATTCGCAAGTCTGACGCTGCGGCGCGCAGCAAGGTGGTCATCCGTCCGACTCAATGGATGTATTGGAACGTCCATGTGGACGGCTTGGAATTCACCCACGATCTGATCGTCGAACGCGAGGGCGTGTTCAAGGAGTGCGTCGCCGCCATCAAGATGGCGAAAATTCTCGGCTACCAGACCGCGACCAACACGACAGTCTATAAGGAAACAGACGTACAGGAGCTGGACGACATGTTCGCCTACCTGTCATCGCTGAATGTGGATGGTCATACGATTTCTCCCGGCTACGAATACGACGCGGCAAAGAAGGACATGGTGAAACGCCTCGGCAAGCAGCCGGAAGACTTCTTCCTCACGCGCAAGATGACGCGACAGAAGTTCGCGAAAATCCAGGAATGGGGCGAGAAGTTCACCATCTTCGGCACGCCGGTTTATCAGGAGTTCCTCGCTGGCAAACGCGAACTAACCTGTACGGCCTGGGCGATTCCGACCTACAACGTCAAGGGCTGGAAAGCTCCGTGTTACCTGATGACTGATGGCCATTACGACGGCTACCGGGAGATGCTGGAGAAGGTGCAGTGGGACAAATATGGCGTCGTGGACGGCGTTGCCCGTGACCCACGATGCGAAAACTGCATGGTGCATTGCGGCTACGACCCCAGCGGCGCGCTCGGCACGAACTACCAGCGGGGCGACAATTGGAAGAATTTTAGATACAATTTCGGAACAAAGCCAAAGCCGTATCAGGCGACCATCGAGTTGACCAGGCGAGCCTTCAACGGCGTCTCCATTGGCAAAGGCCATCTCGCTGAAGCCAAAGCGGCGATCAACAGCCCCCGCGCGGCGATGAACGGAGCACAATCCGTTTTCCAACGCCGCGAAGAACCGCACGACCATTCGGTGAATGGTGAAAGCAATGGAGTTTGCGGGAGCGGCGACACTTCACAACGCGATCAGTTGCTGGCAAAGATCGCTGACCCGAAGAGAGCAGAGTGATCGACTCCGCTCCCCGGCAGTTTTCAAACGCGCCAATTCCATTGGCAAGAAATTCCTTCTTTCCCGCGAATCTCAATGATTTTGAGGCGGTGCCGGCGCGAGATGCCAAGGCCCGCTGGGGAGTCACCCGCTATTGGCATCCAACCTGGCTAGCGCGACCCGCAGCTTGAAGACCGTCCGTCCTACGCATCAATCACCGCTGGCTTGACGACCCTGGTCAATCTCAACTTGGAGACACGAAGGCCATCCAACTCTTCGACGCGCAGTTCGAAATCACCGACACGCACCGAGTCGCCTGTTTTGGCAAATCCCCCGAGCCGATGCGTGAGCCAGCCGCTCGTGGTTGTCACATCCTCCTCTTCCAGATTTGTTGCGACGAATTCAGCAAGTTCGTGCAAGGGCCACGCGCCATCGACTTCCCACACCTCGTCGCCGATCTTCTGAATGAGCGGTTTTTCCTGATCAAACTCGTCCTGAATCTGGCCGACCACTTCCTCCAGAATATTCTCCAAAGTGACCAGACCCACGGTGCCGCCGTATTCGTCCACCACAATCGCAAGATGTAATTTTCGGTCGAGGAACAGGCGCAGCAGATTTTCCAGCCGGGCGGTTTCCGGCACATAAATGATCTTGCGCGCGACCAATCGGAGGTCCGCCCCGCATTTTGCCTTGTTGCGCAAGGCAAACAGATCCTTGAAGTGAACCACTCCAATGGACTTGTCCACATTTCCCTGGTCGCATAGTGGAAAGCGCGAATAGCGCGTGCGTTCGGCCATCTCAATGCACTGAACCATTGTCGCCTCGGTATCCAGAAAAGTGATCTCCTGCCGGTGACGCATCACTTGTCTGGCGGTCCGCTGACGAAGGTCCAGCGCATTAAGCACAATATCCCTGCTGGCAAGCACCACGCCGTGCGAATCCCGTCCAACGCCGAGGAGCAATCGCAGTTCTTCCTCGGAGTGACCCTGTTCCATCTTGTCCAGGCTCTCGACACCCAAACGGACCAGCAACCATTGCGCGGAAAGGTTGAGAAGCCAGACGAATGGGTAGGTCACACTGCGAAACCACATCAGCGGCCTCGCCGTCCAAACCGCCACCGGAACGGTCTTCCGAATGGCAATCGCCTTGGGTGCCAGTTCGCCGATGACGATCAGAAGGTAGCAGTTTATTAGAAACCCAACTCCAATCGTAGTCATTTTCCGAACGCTCGTCGAATCGACATGCAGCGAGTCGTAAAACGGATCGAGCATCGCGCCGAAGACAAGTTCGACCATGCCACCGAGCGCGAGAGTTACCAGAGTGATGCCAAGCTGCGTGGCGCTGATCGCGGCATCCAGATTGTCAATCACCCGGCGGGCGACCAGCGCCCTCCGATTTCCGTTGGCGATGAGAATATCCAACTGAGTACGGCGCACCTTCACCAGCGCCAGCTCCGATGCGACGAAGAACCCATTGGCCAGAACGAGTCCAAACACCGCCAGCACTCTCACGAGCACGCCACTGACACTCAATTCCGCTTCTCCTGGAACGGTCACAGACTCACCTCCCCAAAAATGGACTTCAGCAAATCCTGCAAACTGACCACGCCGATCTCGCGTTGATCCCGGTCCAACACTACCGCCAGACGATGGCCGCTCGTCTGCATCCGGCGGAAAGCATCCTCTATCGACAGGTTCTCGCGAAGGAACAATGCCGGCCTGATGTGACACGCCAAGGTCCGGGTGACGTCCGGCGAGTCCTGAAATAGGAACGTCCGCAAGCTCACGATACCCGCCACCCGTCGCTTTCCATTTTTCTCTTCCCAGACCGGGAGGCGCGTGAGGTTCCGATCCCGGCAGACTTGCACGGCTTCGGCGACTGTCGCTGTGGATGGCAGCGCGACAACCATGTTCATCGGAGTCATCACCGAGCTGACCACCAGATTCTGAAGATCCAGCACTCGACGGATCATCGTGCGCTCTTCCGAACTCAATCCCTGTGAGGAATCATTCTCCATGACCCACCGAAGCTCGCTTCGTGTGCCGAACAATTGTCCGGTTCCAGCCGTCGATCGACTCAAGAGCAGCAACACGGCCGAAATCCCCGTTACCAGCCAGACCAGTGGTGCAAGCGCCAGGTGAATGAATCGGAATGGGATGGCCAGCGAGAGGCACAAGCGGTTCGGGAATTGGCGGAAAAACATCTTCGGCAACAGATCACAGAGAACGTAAAACAGGAACACCACAAACAGAAACACCGCCGCGAACATTGACGGATGATGGCTCGCTGCGCGGTACAGCTCAACAACGAGGAGGCTGAAGATAATTAAAGTCGTCAGCGTGTTCCCGATAAGGATCGTCCAGAGGAAATTCTCAGAATTGTCGAGGTATCCCTGGAGCACGCGCGCGGCGTAACGGCCGGCACGACGTTGCTGGCGGATGCGCAGCCGGCTCAGCGCGGACAAGCCCGCCTCCATTCCCGAGAGGAGGAATGAAATCGCGGCGCACAGCACAACAACACCCGTTTTGAGAATCAGGTCTTCCATGGCAGCCTTTAACCGGGTTTCAACGCCGTACCCGTCCAGGAACCGGATGGCTTGCGCCGGCGGATTTGTTCCACGAGCACCTCCCGCACTCGCCGTTCATCGGCTGTTCCGACCGTCAGTCGCAAACCCTCGGCAACAGTGGATTCGCCCTGCGCGGGAACGACTCCAAATTGGTGCACCAGCCAGCCGCCCATCGTTTCTATGCCTTCGATCTCGGGCAGAATCGGGTATTCCCGTCGGAAATCATCCAATCGAGTCGTGCCGCTGACCCGCCAGCGGCCTTCACCCAACCGCTCCATCACGAAGCCCTGCGAATCTTGCTCTGGTCGCAGCTCACCCACCACCTGCTCCAGGATGTCCTCCATGGTCACAATACCCGCCGTGCCGCCAAACTCATCCAAGACCACCGCCAAACCACGCTGCTGTCGTTGCATGGCACGGAACAATTGAAGGAGATTCATCGTCTCGGGGACGCAGGAAGGAAATTCGATGGCATCCTCGAGTCCGCCTTTGGGATCCAGAAGGAGGGTTCGAGTATTGAGGATGCCGACAATCGTGTCGGGAGTCTCATCATACATTGGCAGCCGCTGGTGCTTGAATCGTCGCGCCGCGCTCACCATGTCCTCCAGCGGGAGATCGTCCGGGATGCAAGCCATCTGGGAGCGCGGTCTCATGGCATCTTTCACCGCCCGTCGATCCAATTGGATGATTTGAAGAATGATCTCCTTCTCCGAACGCGCGAGAGCCCCCTGCTGATAAGCCAGTTCGAATAACTCTTCGTATTCCTCATCGGTCAGCCCCACTTGAGGCGTCCAATTCTTTGGCACAATCCACTTGAGCAACATTTCGGTCAAAGTTGTGGCCAGATCTCGAGGCCAGCGCGTCAGGCGGACAAGCCACGTCATTGGACGCATCACCCGTAGCGCCCACGCTTCGGCAGATCGAACCGCCAGCGTTTTTGGCACCACTTCGCAGCCCACCATGACCATTGCAAACGCTCCACACAACGTGAGCCCGAGAGGCCATTTCCGAGACAACCCGAACCAAAGCAACGTGGCGATCAAACCCGCATTGGCGAATGTATTCCCGAGGACCGTCGCAGAAAGCAGTGCTTTCGGATCCTTGAGCAGCTCGGATACCCCCTGCCCCGCCCGCGTTGATTTTTCAACAAGTTGCTCCACACGCCATTTCCCCAGGGAAAAGAGGGCCGACTCCGCGAGAGCAAAGAAGAAACTGGCCCCCGCAAATGCCAGAATACCGACCGTCGCCAGCTCGGGTGTTAATACCATGAGCCAAGTATCATCGAAAGATCTCGTTGCTGCAAAATAGAAAACAAAGCGCCACTGGATTGCCATCGCTTCGGCCACATCGGAGCTTCAACGGGGCCGCGCCCGATCGGGCGCGGAGATATAACTTACAAGCCCAAATCCAAACCCCGCGCTATTTCGCTTCAACGGGGCCGCGCCCGATCGGGCGCGGAGATTACGGGATGACACACCAAGAGATGAGTGCGAAGGGTGGCTTCAACGGGGCCGCGCCCGATCGGGCGCGGAGATACTCCCTTTTGCTCCTTGGTCAAGAAGGGTCCGGCACCGCTTCAACGGGGCCGCGCCCGATCGGGCGCGGAGATCTCGCGCCAGTTGTGCTCGTCCCACCGGATCATGTCCTTGCTTCAACGGGGCCGCGCCCGATCGGGCGCGGAGATGTGGATGTGCTCGCCTGGCAACGGGGCGGAGCAACGCCGGCTTCAACGGGGCCGCGCCCGATCGGGCGCGGAGATAGACGTCAGCCGCTACGGAATTGAGTCGTAGGAGCATGGCTTCAACGGGGCCGCGCCCGATCGGGCGCGGAGATGAGACTAGTTTTGCGGATATTGCAGGCTATGGGGCAGTGCTTCAACGGGGCCGCGCCCGATCGGGCGCGGAGATAGCCTTGTCGTTAGTCTTTCGAGGGCAGATTCGCAACGGTGAGATTGCGAACGCCTGCAAGACCGGAGCTCTTGCAGAGTCGCCATGTCCAGTTCTGACTTCATTGATCGTTTGCCAGTAGGCGTTTACGCCATGCGAGCGCCTGCGGGGTTTTCCTCATCACCTCGCCGCTCGCGGGTTAAATTGTCAAAGATCGCCAACGTCTCAAACCACATAACACGGCGCATCCAGCTTCGTGTAGGGCAATCCGAGCGCGGTAATCACCCGGTCACCTCGCCCTTCCGACGGCCCCAATCCGACAAAAATCACCTGATCTTCGTCGTGGTTGATGAGGTTGCTTAAAGCGGTTTCCAGTTCAATCTTTTCCGATGGGTTCAAGTCGCACTCGAACACCGAAAATTGGAGGTGATCGCCAAAATTTCCGCAGGTCTTGAATACCTTCCGCAGCCGTTTGTCATTGGCAACGTCGTAGCAAACCAAGTAGGTCGTTCGCATAAATCACCTCGTCATCAAAGGAATGTATTCCGCGATTTCACCCGTCAAAGTTTTTGCCAACAGCCGCGCCTGCAATTCCAGCGCCCGACGATAGCTGACTTTGTAATCAAACAATGGATGTGTAATCACCGAACTCATCCGTTGTTCATACGTCTGAAAGAAACGCTTTCGTCCAGGGGCGGTGAGGTTCACCGCCTGACCGGCTTTCACGAAATCTTTGTCCGTGACGACGCGATTGTTGATGCAACTCAACACCGTGGACTCCGCGACGAGCGGCCTGAACTCCTCCATCAAATCCAACCCCAACGCGGGCCGTCCGAAGCGCGGCTGATGGTAGAATCCCAGGTAAGGATCGAAACCCACGGCCAGCGCCGCCAGCGTGCAATCTTTTGCCAACATGCTGTAGGCCAGTGAAAGCATTGCGTTGACGGGATCAGTCGGTGGACGGCGGTTGCGGTTGCTAAAATTAAAATTGAAAGCGCGTTGTTTCTTATTGCTGGGCATTTCAAGACCGGGCAGGTCATCGTCTTCCACCTTCACCATGCCGCTGAACTGTTGAAAATACTGGCTCGCCGCCGCGCCTTCGATGCCGAGCAGTTCTTCAATGGAATTGGCCGTCAGCGCATCCTCGGACGCGCGCTTGAGTTTCAAGATGATTGCCTCGGGCGGCTCCAGATGGTTTCGCATCAGCAGCGTGCGATGATTGCGAATCTTTCCATGCACGAACTGCCGCGCGAGCGACAGACACGTCGCTTCATCCCGCGCCAATCGAAATTGCTCCATGCGCAGAAACACGTTCTTCAACGCATGGCCGCGCGTGATTCCGTAGAACCAACCACCCATTGAAAAATAAGTTACAGGAACTTCTTGTTCGCAGAGCGATTGAATCGCCTGCGTCGAGATTTGGACGTTGCCGAACAACGCCACATGCGACACATCCCGCATTCGCACTTCCTCGATGACACGATCCTTTTCTTTTACGACCAACACTTCGTCTTTGCAGCCCACGCGATACCCCGGCGTGTTCAGATACAGCGGACGCGTATCGTCCCGCGCGGCAATCAGTCTTCGCGGTTGGCCCTCTCCCCCAACCCCTCTCCCATCGGATGGGAGAGGGTGGCCGGAGGTCGGGTGAGGAGTTTGGCTCGCCAGCATCCGAGTTTCGTCCGGCAAACAAACCGGCGCGAGCGAACAACGCACGCACTTCGGTGAATGTACCAGCGGTGCCGGAATTGGCCTCGCGATGACTCGCTTGGCATCGGCGATGTTTTGAAGAATCCAGTTTTCCAGTTCGGGAGTGATGGGCAGACGAACGCGCTGCTTCGTGGCACGATAATAGATGACGCCCTCGTTACAGGTGTATCCGTTGTCCCGCAGGATCAGCGCCTGTAACCCAAGCTGCATCTTGTCGGTGTCCCAAAGTTCATTAAGGCCCGCGCGGCCCGCGCCTTCTTCGCCCTCTTTGGGCGCACCCGCCTTGTAATCCACCGGGCAGACGTCCAACGCGCTGAACAAGTCCTCGGCCTCGCCGGTCACGACATCGGCCCGTGCGGCTCGCACCTCGACCAAATCCATCTTCGCCACAACACCCAACCGCTCCGATCCCATCTGGACAGAACGCGAATGGATTATTTCGAATCCTCCGTCTCCCTCTCCGCTCTGGGGAGAGGGCTGGGGTGAGGTGCTTCCTGGGAGCGCAGGCGTCTCGCCTGCCATGTCCGGCGTCTCGCCATACATTCCCTTGGCTTGCGACTTTGGTTTCCTTTTTGCGGAAACGCCGGGCGAGCCGCCCGCCGTGACAGGCGGGTCGCCTGTGCTCCCCCGGGCCTTCGGCAAAGCCCCGTTGCCCGAATCAACCCGCTGATGAATGGCCCCACCCCGCAACGTATCCACGCTCTCGACAAACACACCTTCGACGAATTCGTAATAAAACAACCGCTGACAATAAACGAACTCGTTCAGCATCCGCGCGGGAATTTGCTGTGGTTCGGCTTCCGCTCGAACTTTGCGCTCCGAGGTTTCCGGCGGCACGAGTGTCTGCAAATTTGCATCTTGGGACGGCGGAGGACTTGAGACGGGCGGAGCCGAGATTTCAGCGATGGGCTTCGGTGCTTCACTCGACGGCGCTTCGGCTCGTGCAACGCGCACCACAATCTTCAATTGCTGTGGCTCGGTGGTGGGCTGGCGCGATTGGCGGTTGCCTCCCGTCCTCGGCCCGGAAGTGCCAGGCGTAAGACCCCTCGGCGTCAGTGACGATTCCGGTTCACTCAAACGGTTTTCGGACGAAGCCGATGGGTCTTGGTCGTTCATAATTTTAGTCGGTTGCGGATGGACGCGGCGGAGTCGCTTTCGTCGAGTTGCGCGGCTCCTGAACTCATAATCGGCTGAAACAGGCCGAGACCGAAGTGGGAACCGTAACCGAAAGCGAGTGGGCCGCTGACGGGTTCGGGAAACGTGATGATGAAAGCGTTGCCAGAACTGTTGCCGCGATTGCCGCCGCCGTCGTGCCGGATGGTCTGGAATTGCAGTGAGCGGAGGTGTCGCTCGCCAAATTGAAACGGGCGCTCGCGTTCGTCGCATTGCTTAATGGTGGCGGCAGTGCCTTGCGGTTGTAGAGCGAGAAGGCGGAGCAGGTCATGCGCGCCAGAGCCGACCTGCCAACCGCTGGCGTCCATCTTCGGACGCCCATCGCGAAAGGTTTTAGCGTAGCGCGTAGAAACGAAAGGCGTGAGTGAGCGCCAGACTTTCGCAGGCTTTTGCACTGCGAACAACGGACACTCTTTGAAGTCTTCCATGCCCCCGATGCCGTGGAGAACAAGGCGGATGTCGTGCCCACCGTGTCCCCAGACTTTGTTCAGCCTGCGAAGTGCGAGACAGGCCGCTTCGTCAAAACCCATCGTCGCCCAGATGGTGATGTGCGTTACGGCGTCGCGCGGGCCGTTGGCTTCGCAGAAAATGTGGGCGTGGCGGTGGTCGGTGGTCGGTTTCCCGTCGCCACCCAGGCCCGTGAACACGGCGGCGCGGCCTTTGCCTTGGTCGGACCATTTGCAGAGCGCGTCATGCACGCGGTCGCCGATGGAAATGGCCTGAGTGATGAGCGGCGCGGCGGCGCTGGTGATGGCGTAGCGGGCCATGGTGAGCAGCGGGCCTTTGAGTGACGCTCGCGGGCGAGGCGCGGGAGCGAAGGCGTTTTCCGGGCGGATGTAATTCACGAAGGCCGCGCCGGGCGGGAGATTCCAGCCCGCCGCTTGCAGATCGCCAGTATCGGCGTGGAGTGCGACGAAGAGATCGTCCGGCAGCTTGGGCAGTTTCTTCTTCTGCGCGGCAGTAGGCTTGGGGCCGAGGGCGGCTTCCGCCTTAGCCATGAAGTCATCGCGCCATTCGTCGTAGGCAGTCGGGAGCATCGGAGCCAGCAGACGAACAAGTTCAGTTTTTTGTGGGAGCGATGTGCCTTCCGCGAGAGGCGTGGCATTAGCCTCAATGGCTGTGATGCCATCAAGCACACGCGCTTCCACGAGGCTTTCCGCTCTCCCGAAGTAGCCGATGCGATTAGCGAAAATGCGCAGGGCGTCGAGTTCTGCTGGCGCCAACGTAGCGTACCACGCGACGAGGATCGCTCCATCTTCCGGGAGCTGGATGAAGGTATCGAAGACCTTTGGCTTATCGCTTCCCTTTCCCGGCATGTAGTGCCGCGTGTGGCTGGTGCTCGCGCGGGGCAGGTGGAAGCTCGGCGGCTGGCTGAGCGCGTTCACCAGCGAGCGCACCTTTTCCTCCGGGATTTCCCGCGCCTTGAGATACCACGTCGCGACGAGTGCGCGAACGATGCGCCACGGTGCGGGCGGCCATTCGACGGCTCCTTCGTTGACGTGACGCCCCCACGGCGTCGCGTGGTAGCGGCCAGCCGGGAAGCGGAGTTCGAGGACAATCATAGAGGTTATTCCTTTGAATTGTCCGCTGCGTCTTCCTTTGCTGGCTTCTCTTTTTTCCCTTCCACGAAGGTCAGTCTGGTAAAGCGGTCTTTCGCGTCGGTCTTGGCGCACGCTTTCTCGATCAGTCCTGGAAGCGCAGCTTCAATTTCCTTCAATGGTGGGAATATGAATCCACCGGGGCGCTGAACATTGAG